>DAIRSD010000106.1:0-12051 GCA_036804625.1 Aureliella sp.
GCCTAGGCGACGGTAATGACTCGCTGTCCGTTCTTGGAATCCAGACCAAGAAGGCGATCTGGCTAGGCGGAATCGGTACCGACGCCTTCCTTGCCGGCGGCGGCAACATGATCGGCAAGGTTCAGCGGAAAGAGTTCGAGAATATCGGCACGATCACCTAAGACAGATCACAAGCCGACATCTTTCAACACAAACAAGACCTCCACGGCTGCGATGATTGAGATCTGCCCCGGCGTGTAGCTTGGGGCGTCGTCTGTGCCAAATGGATCGTGCGTTGCGTTGGACTGAAAAGCTCTGCCTGCGAAACCTCGGTTGCCGTACTCAACAACGGTACGCACCGAGGCCAATTTGGCTTCCAGTTGCTCAGCCATGGCAGTTGCCTTCTCACGAGCGGCTTTCACCGCCATCAGTCTTGCTTGGTCGCGGTGTGTACGCAGTTGCGAAGTTCGGAATTCGACTTGGCTTACTGTGTTCACTCCCTGGCCAATAATTCCCTTGTAGATTGATTCAAATTTGGAAATGTCGGTGATCAAAATGCTGAAAGTACGATTGACCTGGTAACCAATTGGCTGAGGTACCGCGAGTTCATTGCTCGGCTCGGCCATCCCATCGAATGGGTTGTCATCGAGCTGTCGGCTGTTCTGGATGTTCGTCTGCGCACTGCCCTTCCCTTCCCATGGTCTATCCTGAGGTGGTTCGATCGTAGAAATCTGCATGTAGGTTGTGGTGATATGCCGGTCCTCGATCCCCTGAGCTTTTAAGAATTGCCTCAGGCTTTTCACCTTGGCATCGTTCTCCTGGCTTCCGTCCGTCACTTGTTTGGCTCGTGTTAGCACTCCAGCGGTAATGAACACTTCATCGGGAATCACCCGTACTTCCGCTTCTCCGGATACGGTAATAGTTGGCTCGATCGTCTCAGCCCGAGAAATTGAGCCGTTATCGGCCAGCGGAGCAATCAGACAACTGAACGATAACGATACAACCTTCAAAAACCTAGGACGTAACAGTGACAAATAAAGCAACTCCAACAACATTTTCGATGCCTCCAATGGATAGTGTGATACGGTTGCCATTTCGTAAGTACCCAAGCAAGAATTGTTGCCAGCAATCAGAGGCTTGTCGATTGACACGGCTGGAGCAATGATCAAAAACTCCCTCTTGGATGCTTATAATTTAGCGGAACAACGCTGATTTCTCCCGCGCGACTTGTATTTTGTTAGAAAAATTCGAGGGACACAATTCAATGGCAGGTTGGAACTTCCAACATCAGCCAGCTTCACTGTGTTGAAGTTGATAATCAAGCCAAGCGGGCAAGTGTCGAAAGAATGGAAGAGGAGCTAGCAGAGGAACCGGAGAAAAGCAATTTCACTTTTTCTATTCTCTGTTACCTCAGTATCCACCTGTTCATCGGTATGATGGTGTGAGGTGACCGATATCGTGTATAATCTAACAGAACTTGCATGAACTAGACACAAACTTGGGTTGGTCTGTTAGCTTTGCATGGCTGCCAAGGTCGGTGACTTGAACTGGGGTTTTAGCCTGAAGAGTACTATGTGGGCTGCTAAGAGAAATCGTCGTCAATTTAGTCTAGCCGGTCTGAGTGCGGCCGGCGGTGTTGTGCTGGCTGGCGTCGGCGAAGGGGGATTGCGAGGTCGGTTCGTTCGAGCCGACGAAAAAGCTGCGCCTAGTGATCGGATCAATGTCGGGATGATTGGGTTGGGCGCTCGGGGGTTCAATTTGCTGGATGATTTGTTGCGGCTTGCGGACGTTGAGATTCGCGTTCTGTGTGATGTTCAAAATGTTCATCATCGAGAACTCTTGCCTAGCGAAGGTCGAGCCTACGGATGTGAGACGGCGCGACAGTATATCGTGAATCGCTTGAAGCGGCTTGGCAAAACAGACGATCGAGGCCCTGAACTGACCGCTGATTTCCGCGATGTCTGCGCTCGGCCTGATATCGATGCTATTGTCGTGGCAACGCCTGACCACTGGCACGCTTTGTGTTGCTTGACGGCTATCGAATCCGGTAAAGACGTTTACTGCGAGAAGCCGATCACACACTGGTTTTCGGAGGGTCTCACGATCTGCCAAGCTGTCGAGAAGCATGCGCGGGTCTTTCAAACGGGTTCCCAGCAGCGTAGCGATTGGAGATTCCGCCGCGCTGCGGAGCTGGCTCGTAATGGTCTTCTGGGCAAGATTCAGCGAGTCGAAATTGGACTGCCGCAGGGATATCCCGAACCACAAAGCGATCCGGCAATCATCGATCCGCCGCCAGAACTGAATTACGATCTGTGGTGCGGCCCTGCTCCGCTGTTACCGTACTCGAGAGCCCGCCATCATCGTTGGTGGCGCGGGCATCGAGCGTTCGGTGGCGGCGTATTGATGGATTGGATCGGCCATCATAATGATATCGCTCATTGGGCGTTGGACATGGACGAATCGGGTCCACTGAGCGTCCAGGCGGTTAACTGGCAGTTTCCCAGTACCGATCTGTACAATACTCCAAGCCAGTATACGATCCTATGTCAGTATGCTGGCGAAGTCACATCGTCGATCAGCAGTCAGCACACTGAAGGCTTGAAGTTGATCGGCAGCGACGGATGGTGCTGGGTTGACCGTGGTAGGATGAAGGCGTCCGATCCGCAGTGGACTGAGCGAGATTTTGTTCCGGGCAGTGTTCGATTGGAGGTATCCGAGTCCCACATGAAGAACTTTATCGACTGCGTGAAGTCGCGAAGCCGACCCATCGCACCGGCAGAAACTGGCCATCGCAGTATTACCCCGGGGCATTTAGGATATGTGGCCCACGAACTGGGGCGTGTCATTCGTTGGGACGCGACTCGGCAACGCGTGGTCGACGATCCTCAGGCCGATGAATTGCTGCGTTTAGGAAGTTATCGAGAGCCGTGGTAGGTGGGGCTTGTTGCCTTCCAATTCATTCAAAGAGTTAACCGGTAAGTTCTCCGAAGAATCCAAATCCTGATGCCACATGACCATGATTCCCATACGAACGCAAGCACGAGAGGTTGAAGTTGCTTGGTTTTCTGCGCTGTGCGGCGATGACTATGAGTTTTTGGGAGTGCCGGATGGCAAGCTTCGAAGTAGTTACGAGCACTGTAGTGAAATCGCGCGAACGGCTGATCAATTGGGCTACGACAACATCCTATTGCCGTCCAGTTGGATACCCGGACAGGACGCGCTCGCGTTTGCAGCGGCGATGGCTCCGCAGGTCGGTCAAATCAATCAACTAATTGCTCTGCGGATGGGCGAAGTCTGGCCGCCGATGTTGGCTCGGGCCATTGCAACGGTGGATCACATCGCTCAGGGTCGATTGTGCCTGAATATCATCTCTAGCGACTGGCCTGGTGTGAAAGAAAGCAGCGAGGTTCGCTACCGGCGTAGCGGCGAAGTCATTCAAATTTTGCGGGGATTGTGGGCAACACAAGGGGCTTTTGCGTGGGACGGCGAGTTCTACAAGTTTGAACTGTCCAGCACTTTGCCAGCTCAGCCCTATCAGCAGAACGGTGGGCCGCTATTATACTTCGGCGGAATCTCGCCTCCGGCTCAAGATCTGTGTGCTCAGTTCTGCGACGTGTTTCTGATGTGGCCGGAACCAGAAGAGGCTATCGCTCAGACGATGCAGGTGATGTCCCAGCGCGCAGCAGAGTATGGACGGACAATCGACTTCGGCTTTCGCACGCACGTGATCGTTCGCGAAACGGAAGGGGAAGCTCGTGCGGCAGCCGATCGATTGATTTCGCGGCTAGATCCCAGCAAGGGGCTAGAGATCAAACGTCGATCGCTAGATAGTCAGAGTGCTGGTGTGCTGAGGCAAGATGCGCTGAGAGAGCAATCGGGCGGAAGTTTGTACTTGGAGGATCATTTGTGGGCCGGGATTGGACTGGCGCGAAGCGGCTGTGCTAGTGCCATCGTTGGGGATCCCGATCAGGTCTTGGCTAAGCTGAATCGCTACATCGACATGGGCATTCGAGCTTTTATTTTAAGCGGCTACCCACACTTGGACGAATGCAGATTGTTTGCCCAGCATATATTGCCGCGACTCAAACGCTGTCGGCTCAATCAGGTGCAAGGACGTCTGGTTGACCAGCCGATAACTCCACTGACAACCGCCGTTCGATCCTAGTCGCTGCCTTGAATATGAAGGATGTTTTTGAATGATTCTCCCACCCGTCCGTTTTGGACTTGTCGGCTTCGGTGCCTGGGGGCAATTGCACGCTCAGTCGATCGATCAGAATGCAGACGCCCAGTTGGTTGCCATCGCAGTCCATTCGCAGCAGTCAGCTGATGCCGCAAAAAAGAAATTTCCTAATGCAGTGATCTATCGCGATTATCGAGAGCTATGCCAGCGAGAGGACATCCAGTTAGTGGACATCGTTACGCCCAGCGACACGCATCGCGATATTGCGTTGGCAGCCATCCAGGCGGGCAAACATGTGTTGCTGGAGAAGCCGATGGCCATCAGCATTGACGACGCTCAGGCAATTGTCCAGGCGGCTGGCCAGCGTGGAGTTCAATTGGCTGTTGGGCACGAATTTAGATTGTCCAGTCAATGGGGCCGGATCAAGTCGATCATCGATCAAGGCACTATCGGTCAGCCGCGATACGTGCTGGTCGAATTGTCGCGAAAGCCGTACCGCTTGGGCTCGTCGGGCTGGCGATACGATTCTGGTCGAGTCGGAAGTTGGGTCTTGGAAGAGCCGATTCACTTCTTCGATCTAGCTCGGTGGTATCTCTCGGGCAGTGGCCAGTGCGTCGAGGTGGTGGCCGAGGGCAATTCGATCGATTCAAACCGTCCGCAACTGCTGGACAATTTCTCGGCGATCATGCGATTTGCTGATGGAGCCTATGCGGTAGTGTCGCAGACGTTGGGAGCTTTCGAACATCATCAAACGGTAAAGGTGACTGGAACCAAAGGTGCGATTATGGCTGGTTGGAGCGGTGCTATGGATCGCACCTTGGAGCCTACACATTATCTAAAGGTCTTTGATGGAACTGAAGTCACGAACGTGGAGCTTGCCAATCAAAGCGGCGAGGTGTTTGAATTGCGTGCGGAGATTCAGCAGTGTGTTGAGATGGTGCGCGGGGGGTGCTTGCCGATAGCAACTGGCGTGGATGGCTTGTGGTCGGTGACACTGTGTCTGTTGGCTGAACAATCGATTCGTGAAAGACGATCCATTCAAATCGCACATCGGAATCCCACATGACACAGCAAGCTCCCACTGCTTGGTATCAAGGGGTCAGCCGCTACCAGTGGCTGGTATTGGTCGTCGCCTCACTGGGTTGGGTGTTCGACGCCTTTGAGGGACAGATCTATGGATTGACGCGTGGTGACATGATCCCCGATCTACTACTGCAGGCTGATCCACTGCTGGACGATGATCAGCTTGGAAAGCTAAAGCACAGTTGGGGCGAGACGTTTTTGGGGATATTCTTGATCGGCGGAACGCTAGGGGGACTGGCCTTTAGTTCTCTGGCTGATCGATGGGGACGCAATCCGGTCTTGATTCTGACTATTCTCTTTTATTCGATTTTCTCCGGCATGACCGCATTCGCTACTGAGCTGTGGCAGGTGGGTGCGCTGCGATTCCTGGTGGCTATGGGCGTGGGTGGTGAGTGGGCAGTCGGTGCGGCGCTGGTTGCCGAAGTCTTTCCAAAACATGCACGTGAGCATGCCGGCGGTATTTTTCACTCGACCAGCGTTGCCGGTATCTGGCTGGCCGCTGCTGTTGGGCTGTTGGTGGGAACGCAGTGGCGCTGGGCCTATCTAATTGGTGTTCTTCCAGCACTATTGGTGGTCTGGGTTCGGTTGAGCATACGCGAACCGGAGGCATGGAAAGAAGCCAAGGCAAACAAAGGTAAGCAACTGGGCAGCTTTCGTGTGCTATTGACGGATGCAACGCATCGACGCAGAGCCATCTTGGGCGCGCTGCTGGCTATGGTCGGACTAGCCACGTTCTGGGGGGTGGTTGTGGCAGGGCAGAATTTGGCCGAGGACTTGATGATGCGGTTGGGATACCCTAAAGACCAGATCAGTGCAAAAGCAAAGATTGCATACGGTTTTGTTCAGACGACTGGTGCTGGCGTCGGCATGTTGGCTTTTGGTCCTTTGGCTGCTCGATATGGTCGGCGAGCTACTTTTGCAGCCATGCATGTGATGGCCATCGTGATGACGTTGGTCGTTTGCCGGTTGCCGGGCTACGTTGGCAGTTACAAGCTTTTGCTAATTTTGCTTCCCATTTTCGGATTTTTCGCACAGGGAATCCATGCAGGTTATGCGATCTATTTTCCGGAGATGTTTCCAACTCATCTGCGCGCTACCGGAGCTGGATTTTGTTTTAACACAGGACGGATTCTTGCGGCACCCGTGTTGATTTGGCTATCTGCCTGGATGAAGGCCAATTACGAATTGCCGGTCGCCATTTCCCTGTTGGGGATGTTTTTCCTATTGGGACTCGTGATACTCGTCGGCTTGCCGGAAACCAAGGGCAAGGACCTGTTGTGAGAACTGGTCTTTACCGGTGGCCCGGTTCAGTTTTTTAGCACATGATTACAGCGTTATCGGCTCAAAGAGAAATCGCCGATTCTGAACGGGCCTGCAATTCAGCGGGAACTTGGTCCAACACGCTGTGGTACTGCTGACCGACGCGGTAATAGAATCGTCCTACGATGCGACCGTCGCGTTTGATTGCGTATTCGTTGACGCCAGTGATCGATTTAAAATGATCATCCAGCTCTGGTTTGTTGAGATCCTCAGGCTTAAAGCTGATCATCATAATCGACTTGCCTTCCGCTTCTTCTTTCGGCTCCCAGAATTTCCACATGACACTCTCCATGTCAAACAGATGGCTACCTGAAGTGTGAGATGCGGCGTCTCCGTGGGGATCGTAAAACGATAAAGCGCTTGCGATCTTGTAGCGGTCCAAGCCAACGACAATCGGCTGTCCACCCACCTGGGTTCTCAGTTGTTCAATCTCTGCAGCCATCGGCTTCCAACCGATAGGTAGTGGCATTCCGCGAAGTACAGGCATGCCTGGTAGTCCCAAGTGGATCATGTAAACACCGATCCCCTAGAACAGCAGCAAAGCCGCACAGGATGCCTTCCACAGACTGTCAATCATTCGATTAATCCAGTGCTGTACCGTATTAAATCCACTGGCCATGTTGTGAGCCAGCATGGGAACGACCGCCAACCAAATTGGACCTGTCCAGTTTAATTGCGAATCATGCCTTAAGCTTTGTAGGACGAACACTCCGAAGGGTAGGATCACAAAGACCCGGGCAAACAGGAGCCTTGGATCGATCTTGGAATTTTCAATAGGATTTGACTCAGACCTCTTGAGCGATCGTAAACTACTACAAACCGAAAGGATGCCCAGTGGAGTCAACAGTAGCAGTACAGCGAACAGCATGTCAGGCAGGGAAAAATCGGTTTGGCCACTCCAACGCCGCGACCCCTGGAATTGAAACGAAGCCCAATCGTGCTGGGCGTTCCAGATAATCACTGGACTAAAAAGTACAGCAGCCATGGCTGCAGCCAAGTAGGGATGGAACGACAATAGCCATCGTCGGGAGTCACGGTGAATCAGAATGAATACAAGTGTTGCGGGGCCCAGCAGTGCTATGGTGTACTTGGAAAGCATTCCCAGCCCAACGCATATTCCCATCCCATACCAGGCAATGCGGCGTTTGGCCAGCAAGGCTCGCTCGAGAAAATACAGACTGCCTGCCCAGGCCGCATACAGTGGCGCGTCAGGTGTCATCATAAAACCTACGAAAACGTAGATAGGCAACATTGATAGTAGCATCACGCTAAGGATGGCTTGAGTTTTGCCAAACATGTTCTTAGCCAGTTGATAGATGAAGCCAGCCGAGATAAGCCAGCAAACAATCGACGGCAATCGAACAGTCGCCTCACCGTCTCCAAGCAGCCTGGTACTCAATGCAATTAGCCATGCGACCATAGGCGGATGGTCCAAGTAGCCGATGTCCAGATTCTGAGCGTAGACCCAGTAATACGATTCTTGCGGCATCAGTTCAATGATTCCCAGGAAGGCAATGCGCAGCAGCAATACGTAAGTTACGGTAGCGGTCGCCAACACTCGCCATCGCACGGCCGAAGCCCGGCCATTTTCCGGCTTGGGGAACACAAAAAAGGCAGAACCAAAAAAATTGACTAGAATAGTCGTCGCCACTGCCACAACCAGGGCCAAATGAGGATACCAATGCATGTCTTGTACCAGACTGGACAGCACCGCTCCGCGGAGTGCCAGAGCCAGGATGCAAACGACCAGTAATCGTAGGTAACGCGTCCAACTTGGTGAGTTATCGCGCTGGGCGGTTTCGGCGAATGACCATCTGGAATTTAGGGAAAAGTTGAATACGGTCGCACATAAGAAACTAATGCTGTGGGTTAGTACCAGACTTGCGCCTAACATCCAAAGCACACTGAATATCGTCAAGTCGACTAGGAATCCCATCGCTCCAACAGCGCTAAACTTGGCAGCGTGCCCAGTTGATACGGAGCCCCCGCTCAGTGCGATTAGCTGCTTGAGATAGGTCGAGATCACTCCCATCCCAAGCTTGGACTGTCCCCGCTCGCGATCTTTGAACACGATAGGCACTTCGATCGTTCGCAGCCTGTCGAGCCCACGAACCATCACTTCCAAACCTATTTTGAAGCCAGATGCTTCACGTCCAAGGTTTAGAAGTTCCTGCCGCCGAACACAGAAGTACCCAGACATCGGATCTTGGACATTGACCAGAGGCCACGCCAAAAGCGCGGCAACACGGGAGGTGAGTAGCCGATACCAGGGCCAGCCCGGCGTTCCACCGCCTGGTATGTAACGACTTCCGATCGCTAAATCGTGCGTATCGTCGATCAGTGGCCGTACCAATGGTTCAATGGCCGACGGCGGATGGCTCAGGTCGGCATCCATCACCAAAACGATTTCCGCCTGAGTCGCAGCGGCGCCTCGCATGATGTCTCCGGAAAGACCTTTGCGAGCATCGGAGTGTACCAATCGTACGAGACCCTGATGGCAGCTTTTCGCCCATTTTTCCACTCGCTGACATGTATCATCTTTAGAACCACCATCTACGACTAAGATTTCTGCAGGCAAGCCGATGCGCTTCACCTGAGCGGTTACTTGCTCCAGTAGCGGATCGACGTTTTCTGCTTCGTTTAGAGTTGGAATGAGGATGCAGTAGGCCGGGGTTCGGCCTAACGGCATGGTCCTACTACGGTCCCCAGCTATAGAATCGATGTGATTTTGCTGCATTCCAACAATCCTTTGTTGTTCTATCCTGATCCTGTGGTCCGGCCTTGTCCACAAGCAATAGTTATGATGACATCAAGTTGAATATCAGATTAAAGAGGCAGGGCATAGGCCAATTTTTGGAACCCGACTCAATTGCGTTTTGGACCGATGTTTCCGGATTGCCTGTTTTCCTGCTTGAATCCAATGCTAGAATAGCTGCAAAGGCCCCATCGTTCGTTGCCCTAATTCAATAGGATTTTAATATGTCGGACTCAACAGAAGCCCAGTCTCTCAATAGCCAAGTAGCAAATTCTGAAGTGGCTGCGGCTGTTGAACAAGCTGCCAGTGGTGCGTCACAGAACGTTTCCTCGTCCTCTGCGTCAGCGGTAAACGTCTGTGAAGATACGGTTCGTGAACAACTCAAGCAGGTGATCGATCCAGAACTGTTTGTCAACATTGTGGATCTTGGATTGATCTATGTCGTCGATGTTTTTCGCCGTGAAGCAGAACCTGACAAGCTGGATGTCAAGGTGGAAATGACTCTGACTAGTCCCATGTGTCCGGCTGGTCCGCAGTTGGTGGCTAGCAGCAGGCAAGTGATCGAAGCTATGCCTGGTGTTGCGTCTGCAGAGATCAAAGTTGTGATGGATCCACCTTGGACTCCGGACATGATGACGGAAGATGCACGCGATCAATTGAACATTTTTTAATTCTGTCGCAATCTTCTTGAGAGATTCAATGTGTGCAACAACGGATGGCTGTTATGGTTCCTGAGGTTCTAGTTTGTGACACAGCCCAGCAGCTTGGCTTCAATGCTGCACGGTGGTTGGTCCAGCAGATCCAAAAACATCAAAAAGATCAGGCTAGACCCTTTAGCTTAGCACTAGCGGGCGGGGGAACACCCAAACGGCTTTATGAACTGCTCGCTAGTCAGTCGATGGCCAGTCGTTTGGACTGGCAGCGAATTTTGCTGCTTTGGGGCGACGAGCGAAACGTACCAGAAAGCCACCCCGATTCCAACGTTCGCATGGCTAGGCTAAGTCTTATCGATCATGTCCCCATCCCTGTCAAGAATGTCCTTGATGTGCCCGATTCGGGCGGTGATCCCGAGCAGATTGCGGACAGCTATGAGCAATTGCTGCGTGATCGCTTGCCGATCACGGCTCAGGGATGGCCCAAAATCGATTGCGTCTTGCTGGGACTTGGCGACGATGTCCATACGGCGTCGCTGTTCCCCCATACAGACGCTTTGAAGGAGAAGACTAGATGGGTGGTGGCCAATCAAGTGCAAAAACTAGCGTGCTGGCGGATTACGCTTACCATTCCCGCGATCAACGCGGCTAGTCGTGTTGCCTTTCTGGTCTCTGGAGCAAGCAAGAGCCAGGCGCTTGGTGTTTTGTGGAATGGCCCTAGAAATGCTGAGCAATATCCAGCCCAGTCTGTAGCTCCAGCCGTCGGCAATCTGAAATTCTTCGTCGATCGGGATGCACTGGGAACCGTCCAACCACCAGAGTCCTGGAGCCTATGTCAGATAGACGAAACCAATTTGTAACCATCAATCAAAGTAGCCATTGTGGACTCGATCAAGAACCAAACGATTCAAATCTTTGCCTGTGGTGGCACCATCGATAAGGTCTATTTCGACGCCAAAAGCGACTATCAGGTCGGAGAACCTCAGGTCAGGTCCATTTTGGAATTGGCAGGTGTCTTGGTCGACTTTCAGATCGATTCTTTGATGAGCAAAGACAGCTTGGATATCACGGATCAGGATCGTCAGCAGATTCGACAAGCCGTGTTCGACAGTCCAGCAAGACGCATCTTGATCACGCATGGCACCGATCAAATGCCGGAGACCGCCCGAGCCTTACAAGGAATTGCCGGTAAGACGATTGTGCTGACCGGCGCGACCACGCCAGCACGGTTTTCGAGTTCCGATGCCCAGTTCAATGTGGGCTGCGCATTGGGAGCCGTGCAGTCGCTTCCGGAAGGAATCTATATCGTGATGAATGGCCAGATTTATCCAGGGCATCTTGTACGGAAGAATCGATCGCTGTCCAGATTTGAACCGATCGATTCGGATCCATGATGGATATTACCATCAATAGGGATGTACAAAGCCCGAATTAAAAACCCGGCGCAAAATTCCCTGACTTCAAGACGGTGCCCAGCGCTCGTAACACGCCTTCGTCAAGGCTAACTCGCATGACCATGCCACGGGGCAAGATGGTGCCAGTAACTTTGATCGTATCGTCTTCGCTCAGCAGATCAAAAGCGGGCACTAGTTCTTCCAACATGGCGTCGGACCTGAGCGATTGCGCCAAGCGCGCTAAGCTGCCAGCGCGTGCCGATCCTTCCAGCGGCGTTACCTGTATGCCCTTGGTTGTCCGCAAACGGTCAATGGCTGATTTAAGCGTAGTCAGACCATCTGAGCCAAGACACACAAGAATCACGTCGCCGCTGCCAGCCAAACTCAGTTGAACCGATTCGCCAAAGCCTAGGCTTGAAGTTTCTTCGGTCTTCGGCAGTTTGATCGTAGCTTGATGTAGCTGGAATCCCGCGTGACTGGCCACATCGAATTCGGCTTGGACGTCCCCAGATTTAGGCAAACCCGCTAAAAAATCCTTCATTTTCTGCTGGACTTCCTTGCCATCGGCCACTTTCACTCCAGCCAAGAGTCGCAGTTCATCTTGCACGAAATCAAAACTTACGGCTCCGTCCAGCCACCCATGGTCGATCGACTGAAGAGCAATTGATTCACTGCCTTCGATCAGCG
>DAIRSD010000107.1:0-12048 GCA_036804625.1 Aureliella sp.
GTAATCGTCGGCACCGGATTTAGAGGTATCTGCGCGGCTATCAAGCTGAAAGAGGCCGGATACCCGGACTTTTTGATGCTGGAACGAGATGCGGAAATGGGAGGCACCTGGTGGAAGAACACTTATCCGGGAGCCGCCGTGGACGTCGTGTCGCGACTCTATTCTTTCTCATTTGAAGACTATGACTGGTCCCGCTTATACGCGTTGCAGGCTGAAATCCTGGATTACACCAATCGGATCATCGACAAATACGCCTTGCGATCCAAGGCTCGGACAGGCATCACCATTCAGTCCGCTCGATATCTGGAAGATGAAGGCAAGTGGCTGATCGAAATACAAGATGAAGAGCCTTTCAAAACGCGATTCCTGATCAACGCCACCGGAGGGCTCAGTCAGGCCCAATTGCCCGACATTCCGGGCATTGCCAACTTCCAGGGAAAGGCTTGCCATACGGCTCAGTGGGATCACTCGACAGATTACGCCGATCGTGTAGTGGGGGTGATTGGCACCGGAGCCAGTGCCGTGCAAGTGGTCCCCGAATTGGCTAAGAAGGCTCGAATGGTGCTGGTATTTCAACGCACCGCGCACTGGATTTTGCCGCGTCCGGATCGTGTACTCAGTCGCATCGAGCGCTGGCTATTGTCATGGAAGTTTGTCCATCGAACGGTTAGGCTGCGGCACTACGTTGGCAACGAACTGCGTGTGCTTTTGCTGTCCAAGTTCCCATCGCTACTGTTTATCTTCAGCCGGATGGCTAGTCGGCACTTGCGAAGTCAGGTGCCCGATGCTCAATTGCGGCATCAGTTGACTCCCAATTTTACGATCGGCTGCAAAAGAGTTTTGGTAAGCAGTGACTACTATCCAGCATTATGCCGCGAAAACGTTACTTTGGTGACTCAGTCCATCAGTTATATTAACCCTCAGGGGGTGGTTTTAGACAACCAGCAACAGTTGCCAGTTGAAGTATTGGTCTTAGCCACCGGCTTTGATGCGACAGGAAAGGTGGTACCCTATCCGGTAACAGGTCGCGGTGGCATAACACTATCAGATTACTGGGGGGACACACCCCATGCATACTGTGGGTCAACGGTACCTGGATTTCCCAACTTTTTGTTGCTGATGGGTCCCAACACGAGTACGGGCCACACTTCGGTAATCTACTTTATTGAATCGTCTGTTCGATATTTGGTCGACGCCATTGACCGTGCCAGTCGTGGTCATTGGAAAAGCTTCGAAGTACGAGAAGATGTCGAGCGAGAGTACAATCGCTGGCTCCAAAAGAAGCTGAAGCGAACCGTCTGGCAGGTTGGTGGATGTAAGAGTTGGTACCTGAACAAGCAGGGAATCAACACCACATTATATCCAGACTTCAGCTTCATCTTCCGTTATCACACTCGAAAGTTTCAGGAGAAACTGCACAAAATCGAGTGATTAGGGAGCGTTCATCAGCAAACTTACTGAACTGGTCATTCGACTACTTGCCAGAAAGTTCGACGATCGAAACCATCTTCACCGAACCGTCGGCTACGCGACTAGCGACTTGCTGCACAAACTGCCGATCGGCATCACTTAGCCGTCGCATCGGAACCTTGCAGTAGTTGCCATTGGTCTTCAGCAGTCGGACATAATCGGCGTGAATCTCGGCAAGCTTAGCCTCGATTTCGAAATTACCAGTGTTGTCGCGCCATTGTCGAAAAGCGTAGAGACTAAAAATTGTGGCATCAGATTCTCTGGATGGTTGATCCTTTTGTCTCTTGCCAAAAAGATCATCCTCTTCTGCTGGCACCGGAGTGACCTTGTTCTCGGGCTGGCTGGCTGGAGTCCCAAACAGGTCGTCGTCGCCTTCCGCTGAAGGCATTTCTGGGACAGGCTGCGAGGTAGAAGGCGCAGGCGAACCAAACAGATCATCATCCGACTTGCGCTGGGCTGCGTCTACGGGTCCAAACAAATCATCGTCAGTAGCCGTTACCGCAGATGGCTGGGCTGCTGAATCGGCCGCTGGCTCGGCAAACAAGTCGCCGCTGCTGGCATCGTCGGTACTAGCCACTGGCGCGTCCTGATCGGTTGTCGTTCCAAACAGATCATCGTCACTGCTGGATTCTGTTGGAGCGGCTGGCGTGTCAAATAGATCATTGGCTGGTTCCGCTGGAACGGCAGGTTCCGCCGGTTGATCAGAAAGGTCTGCTTCGGGTTGTTCGGAGGGAGCTGCAGGTGCGTCGAACAAATCGTCTTGAGGCATTTCGCCCTCGGGTTGCGCGACAGCTTCGGACTGATCAGCAGGAGCGGCAGGCGAGCTGAACAGATCGTCCTCTAGAGCTGGCGCAGGTTCTGGCTGCGTTGTAGATGGCGCATCAAATAGATCGTCGGAGGGTTGCTCAGGTACCGCTGGCGAATCAAACAGATCGTCGGCGGGCGGCGTTGATGGTGCTTCGGTTTTCGCTTCGCCAAAGATAGCGGCAGCACTGGGCTCCACCGGTGCATCGGCGTCTACGGCAGGTTCCTCTGGAACAGCAACAACTTCTGCGGGCGGCAATGGCTCTGGTTCAGCTATATCTGGTTCAGGCTGGGCCGGTGGTACGATTTGCTGAGCGGAACTTGTTTCGGCCGTATCAGAAGGGCTATTGTCAGGTGTTGGCTCTGGCTTGGCTTCTGCTGAAGGCTGATCAACGGCGTTAGAATGGGCCTTTGGCTGTGTCTCTTCATGTGCGGGAGTTGGGATATGGCTTTGACCAGAGTTATCTTCGGTATGAACGACGTCAAACGCCTCCGATCCACAACATTCAGGCACCGCATCCGTGCCTGGACAGCAGCGTGGTTCCACAGGCAATACAATCGTCTCACACGCAGATTCGGTTTCGCAAGCTGAGCATCCACAGCTTGGTTCAACGTGGCAGATCTGAATCGGTTCGCAGCAAACGGGACGGCATTCGCTTCTCTTCTTCAGCCAGCAGCGCAACCCTCGCCCAGCCCATGCAGGATTGAAAGTAACAAGAACAGCTAGGGTCGCAACCAAAGCACATCGACTCCAATAGTGCAATTTCTTGGACATGAAACGATTTCTCCGCGAAACCAAAAGCTCAAAGAAGGAATGAAAGGAACGTCAACGAATTCAGGATCGCCAAGTCCTTCGGCAGGATTTGGTCAAAACGTTTAGACATTATGCTAGTCTTACTGATCGGGATAGACAAGCAATCTGGGGATAGATTTTCTATTTGTAGTTCTAGAAATTCTGCGTGGTATTTAGCGATAGAAGCGATTATCGGGATTCTCAGCCTTGGGGAACTGTATTTGCCTCCGGCCAAAGCTGCCCCCTGACACGCGACTTTGCCAACCATAATCAAATGCGGCGAAGTCCCAATTTTGGGGGCTACGCTTCGCCTGCTGACGTCTATTTTCAGGTAGAATGAACTCACTAAACGACTGTCGCAGTATTGCAACCATTTACGGCTTGTAGCCTGCAAACGACGATCTGACTTGGAATGCACAGGGTGGCTGTGGTCGAGTGTCATGAAGATTCCGCAATTAGCAACCCTCCTAACCTCTACGCGCCAGCTTATCCGCTGGATGGTGGGGGACTGGTCCTTGCAGCGGAAAAGCCAGTTATTCTTGGGCGTAGCGCTGATGATCCCTATCGGCATGTCGTTTTGGTTCTTATCGCGAATCGTAACACGAGATTTGGTCAGAGACACGATTCGACAGTCGGCTCGCGACCATGCACGGTCCGTAGTGGCCTGGCGACATGTGACCAGCCAAAAATTCAGTCAAGCCGCAGGTTCCTCCAATCCGACGGATGCGACACCTCAGAGTTCTAACACCGATCGACCCAATCGGCCGCTTTTTGAACCTCAGGTATACGAGATCTTACGATCCCAACTGGTCGACACTGCCTATTTCAAGGACCAGTTTTTGATGCTGGATTCCGAGGTGATGCATGAAGACCTGGCCTCGGCCAATTTGCCGGCGACAGATGCTGAGCAGCAGATCCTTGAGAGACTTGAAAGCAGATATCGTCAGTTGCTCAGCCAGCATCAGGCGTCAGAAGCAGCCAAGGCTTCAGAAACTAAGTCAACCAACGACTCCAAGAATTCCGTAGAAGATCTTTTCGGTACGCCGTTTACAGCCAATCTATACGCCGAAGCGGGCCCTGTGTTTGAACCAAAGGATTCACCCGAAGGCGGCTGGTACGTCTACTACCATGTTGTTCAGTTTCCAGGTAAGTGCATGATGTGCCACCCTCGCGATTTGCGGTATCAGGCAGAAGAGATTCCGTTTCGCGTAGTACAAATAAAAATTCCTTTCAAACAGACCGAAGTAGTCTCGGC
Organism: Aureliella sp.; assembly: GCA_036804625.1. Classification (GTDB taxonomy): domain Bacteria; phylum Planctomycetota; class Planctomycetia; order Pirellulales; family Pirellulaceae; genus Aureliella. Next base: position 4,323 of record DAIRSD010000107.1, read on the forward strand.
GACCACCCTGGCGGTCATGATAGCTGTCGCCATGGTGACCATCGCATTTACTTTGCTATTCGTCCAATGGGTTTTTCGCAATATCGTGCTGAACCCTTTACACCACCTGACTGCAGTCAGCGACGAAATCAGTCGCGGCAACATCTACCTGCGGGCTTCGCTGGACACCGGCGATGAGTTCAGCGCCTTGGGGGATTCGTTTAATCGCATGTTGCGCCACATGACCGATGGGCAGTCCAAGCTGCGTGAACTGAATATGGAACTGGACGTGCGAGTCGATCAATTGGCTCAGGCCAATCTACAGCTCTACGAGGCCAACCGGCTCAAGAGCGACTTTTTGGCAAACATGTCCCACGAACTTCGCACTCCGCTCAACAGTATCCTGGGATTCAGTGAAGTCCTGCAAGGCATCGAAGCTCTGACGGACAAACAGCGCAAATACGTTAGCAACATTCAAACGAGCGGTCGAGCCTTGTTGGAAATGATCAACGACGTATTGGATCTTGCTAAGATGGAAGCTGGCAAAATGAAAGTAACCGCCACGCTTTTCCGACTTGGGGATCTGGTGCGTGCCCAGTGTACGGCACTTCAGAGCTTGATTGACGAGAAGAATATGGATCTGCAACTGGAGGTATCTGCCGAACTGCCCGAGATTTTTCAAGATCAGTCGAAAATTCAGCAAATACTTACCAACCTGCTTTCCAATGCGATCAAGTTCACACCTGATGGCGGATTGATCACTGTAAGCTGCGGCCTAGCCAACGAGAACTAACTTTTTCTAACAGTCACGGATACCGGCGTCGGAATCCCAGAAGACGACTTCGAGATCATTTTTGAAAAATTTCGCCAAAGCAGCGTTGTCATTCAACAGGATGGTTTGACTCGCCAGTACTCAGGAACGGGACTTGGATTATCGATTGTTAAAGAATTGTGTCGGCTGTTGGGTGGGCAGGTTCATTTGACTAGCCAGCTTGGTACGGGCAGTACTTTCCAAGTGATTTTACCGGTGCGTTACGAACCGATGCCCACCAGCGCGGTGACTTCGGTGGGGAATTCGTGACGTCCATGCAAGAGAGTTTGATAGGAATTGGCAAGTCTCCGCGCGTTTGGGGCCTTGATATAGGTGGTGCCAATATCAAGATATGCCTTTCGGACGGGCATAGTATGTCCCTACCGTTTCCAATGTGGTTGCGGTATCAACAGTTGGCTGAATCGATTCAGAATTTGATTCAGCAGACCGGCACTGGCTGGATAGATGGCGATTGGGCGGCTGTCACGATGACCGGTGAATTGGCCGATTGCTTTCGCTCGCGAAGTCAAGGTGTGCGGTATATCCTTGATCAGCTTAGTAACGTGTTTCCGCCACAGCAATGCAGAGTCTATGCGGTGGGAGGAACGTGGCTAACGATCAAGCAGGCAGCCAATGTCCCATGGGACGTAGCAGCCAGTAATTGGCACGCACTGGCCAAGTGGTGTTTGGCTCAGCATCCATGGGGCTCGCTCGACTGGCATGCCGTGATCGATATCGGCTCCACTACTGTCGATATTCTACCAACAGCCCAGGGACAGTTGCTTACGCAGGCCAAGACAGATCGGCAACGAATGCAATTGGGACAATTGGTGTACACCGGTATGCAGAGAACGCCGGTTGCCGCAGTGGTCCAAAGTCTTTTGGTGACCGGTTGTCGATGTCCAGTCATGGCTGAGCGATTTGCAACAATGGACGACGTCAACCTGGTATTGCAGGCTTCTTATGACATGCCGGACGATTGCGATTCTGCCGATGGACGCCCAAGGACTCGCCAGTTTGCCATGGAGCGATTGGCGAGAATGGTTGGTGAAGATCTAGAAACTCTGGGACCTGTCGAAATTGAGTCGATGGCAAGTCAAATCGCTTTAGCTCAGACACAACAGATCAATGCAGCGTTACTGCGCAATTTGGTACACGCTCAATGGACCGATGACGACCAGTCTGGCCAATCTGTTGCAAAAGTCTTGGTTAGCGGGCATGGTCGTCCGCTGATCGAACGACTGAAGCGGCTTCAGTCAGAGAACGCAGGCCAGCGGGTGGAATTTATTTACCTGGATCAATTTTTGCCACCGGAAACCGTACGCTGCGCACCGGCACTGGCCGTTGCCATGTTGGCTCAAGAATCGCTACGAACTTCACAGTAGTTTGCTCGATGGAAAGAAACCGACCTACCGATGCATCGAGAAAACGCTCCAGTTCTCTCCAGACTGCCCTCCCAACCAAAAAATCGGACGCTTGGCCTGGGCAGCCGTGTCCTGCTTCCGAACGGTATCAAAGTCTAATTCCAGCACAATTACCCCCTAGCCTACGATGGGCATGCATTGCTAGCGGCCTTGCGTTGCTGGCATTACTGGCTGTTGCCCGTTATCTAACTCCATCGCCCAGCGGCCAAGGGACACACCAACAACTGGGGCTACCAGCCTGTACGACTATGGTTTTGTGGGATCTACCATGTCCGGCTTGTGGCATGACCACCAGTTGGGCATGGGCGACTCGCGGCCAGTTCATCCTTGCCGCGCAAGCAAATAGTGGCGGACTGTTGCTCGCAATAATTGCTATGGCATATATACCAGCAAGCTGCTATTTCTCCTTGCACGGCATGGCCACTCGTGGGCAGTGGTTTTCGTCAGTACTGGCCACTAGTCTGGTGACCGCCATCGCGGTTACAGTCCTACACTGGCTATTGAAGATATGGCCGTAACAGTGCGTGCCGTGGTGTTGGAGTGGACAGCATTTATTCTTCTTGCAAAGGCTCGAATCGATGTGCGCTCGACAAATCAAGAAAGATAGGAATGGATCCCGTATCAGAACCGTGGCAGTCTGTCTTGGGTTGGCATTGATTTGTTGTCCCAGTTCTGGCTGCGTTAGCATGGCGGCTAACATGCTATATGCGATCCGCGGCAATGAACTGCCAGCAGAGTACGATGGTTTGTCCGAAAAACGTGTGGCCATCATCTGTTCGATCGAAGGTGCATCGGCTGGCGAAGCTGCCAGTACCTTGCTAAGCAGCTATATTAGCAGCATTTTGACTGAGAAACTGCCCAAGGCCTACTTAGTTCCTACCGATGAAGTTGATCATCGCATGGAGATCGAAGGCTGGTCCAAGAGCGACTTCGGCAGCATCGGCAAGGGGCTAAACGCAGACCAGGTAGTGATGGTCAGAGTTTCGAACCTGAAGTTGCGAGATGGTGCTACCCTATTTCGTGGCCAATGCAACATGCATGTCGACGTGTACGATGTAAAGAATGGATCGAAATTAGTCTTTACCAAAAACATGGCCGATCATGCATTTCCACAACATGGAGGAGTACCAGTGACAGACACCACCGAAGCGAATTTTCGCAACGCCTATCTCCAGTTGGTTGCCGCGAAAATAGCCGCACTGTTCCACAAAGTCGATCCAACTCAAGAATACGCTCTGGACGCCACGGCGGGCCGAATTTAGTCTGACAGCACTAAAACCTAATTGGTCATCGGATTCTCTGGTATTAGAGAGTCAGGAATGCCTGATGTTACAACTCGATGCCCAATCTCTCGAATGGCCAGTTCCCATAGTTCATCAGGCTCGGCAAGCAGTTGTTCTGGCAAGATGTCCCAGACATGCCAACTACCTTCGGCCATTTCTGATTCCAGTTGCAATGGCCCCCAACCCGAATGACCTTCGAACATGCGAAACGGATTGGCATGAGTATCGATGCCACTGATCGCCTCGGCTATGCGATCCTGATCACAGGCCACTAGCATGATCTGGCCCTCTTCGTCGGAAACTCTACAGGCTTGAAGCAGCATGACTGGGCCGTCCACCGGGCCGCCGTAAAACATTGGTGAATCGGCGTCGATGGACATTTCAGAGATCTCTGGGAACATTTCACCAACCGTCTGATTTTTAGGGCGATTCAGGATCAACCCCAAAGCCCCCTCCTGGTCATGCCGTAGCAAATAAACCACGGTACGCATAAAATTGGGATCATGCAAATAGGGCGATGCTACTAACGCTCGGCATTGATAGGAAGTCATGTGACAGCTCGCGAAATTTTTATCTTGATCGGCGGCTTCTCGCCAACCGGTAAATCAAAGCCAGTCCAACTGAAAGCAGACAATACCACCATGGTATGATTAGCTCGACTGTCTGCCAAGCCAATGGTCCTGCCAAACACATCCAGCCCACGACCATCCGACGCCAAAACCTACTAGCAAATTATTGTTATTGGGACGGATTCTTGCTTCAGCTCGCATTTGAGTGATCAAGATAGGCAACGTAGCAGAAACCGTATTGCCATATTCTTCCAATCGAATGGGCAGTTCCCGCTCAGACAGTCCAAGCCGGTTTTGCAACTGTTCCAGCATCTTTCGAGTGGCCTGATGGAACAGATACAGGTCAATTTCGGGACGTGACAAATGGCCAAGCTGTAAAATCTGTTCAATTAACTTCGGTATGGCCATGACCGTAAAGCTCATCAGTTCTGGTCCATCCATGTACAGTCGACTTTTCCATCGTTTTTTGTGTCTTGGCTTGATGGCTTGTTCGGCACGACGAGCACCTCCATCTGTCACCATCAGCGTATCTGCACCGCTTCCGTCAGTTCCAAACTGAAAGGCACGCAAGCTTGCCTGCTGGCCTGCGTCGAACCGCCTGGCTGCTGCTGCGTCTCCAAAGATGGTTCGCAAACTGCGGTCGTTGGGATCAATGTACTTGGAATATGTTTCCGCAGTCAGCAGCAGAATTCGTTTGGCAGTTCGGCTTTGGATCAATCCGTCGGCTAGTGCCAATCCGTAAACAAAACCCGAACAACCCAAGTTAAAATCCAAGGCCCCACATTCTTGCCTCAGGCCCAATCGCTGCTGCAACAGACAGGCCGTCGTTGGCAATGGATAATCCGGAGTCTGGGTACACAGCAGCACAAAATCGATGGACGAACGATCGATGGATTGCTCAGTAAACAGTCGCTCGTCCTCTTGGACTGCCAAGTCAGCCGCCGTCTGATGTTCCGAAGCAATAAAACGCTTCTTGATGCCCGTTTTCTCGCCGATCTCCTGCATGTCCCACTCGGGGAATTGAGCCTGTAGATACTCGTTCGTTTCAAAACGATCTGGAACCGCGATGGCGATTGGTCCAATTTCAGCGTATGCCACTACACATCCCTTGCGACAAAAGACTCAGCAAGATTCAAATGGTATCAAACAGCGGTCAGTTGTATCAGCCATGATCACAACCAAGCTGTACCGAAAAATCCCTATTCCACTCGGTCAAGTGCCGGCTGGGCTAAAATAATCCGGCTCATTGCCCAATTTCCATTTGATATTGCAGCCTAGACTAGCTTTTTGCGGTTCGGGGATAGGCCTCCCTGAAAGCATGGCGTCCAGCGCCGCTCGCAGGTCTTTGCCAGTTGCCTGAGCACCCTGCTTGGGGCGCGTGTCATCCAATTGACCTCGATAAATCAGCTTCATGTCACGATCAAAAAGATAAAAGTCGGGGGTGCAATCTTGGCTATACGCCTTTGCGACCGACTGAGTCTGGTCAGAGAGTTATTGAAATCGATATCCTTGTTGCTGCTCCTCCTGCCGCATCTTATCGGGCGCATCGTCTGGATGGCTCTCCACATCATTGCTACTAATACCGACTACTCCCACGCCTCGTGCAATATACTCATTTGCCAAGCTAGCCAATTCAGAAGCGATATGTTTTACATAAGGGCAGTGATTGCACATGAATACAACCAAAATCCCAGCGGTACCACGGGCCGAATCACGAGTGACCAATTTGCCTTCGCAATCAGGTAGTGCAAAATCGGGAGCCGTCGTTCCTAAGGGAAGCATTGTACTAGCGGTGCGTACCATCAAAAGATCCTTGTGTGCTGAACCGTATACCGTCATTGAGGAAGTCTAAATCACTTGCTGTGATGCTAAATGGTAAAGCACCATTCGTAACAAGCCAATGGGGCAAAGACTCCCGCGAGGACATTGCGGTTTTAGGCTATAACACGGTGTTTTTAGCGAAAGGGCTGTCAAGTGGCGGCTGGCTGAATATTGGCGTCGTGTGAAGAACCGCCTCCAACGTCCGATTCGCCCTGGGGTGGCTCCTGCGGCAGTTCGTCATGTTCGAACACGGAGATCGGATTAAAGCCAAAGATCTCCAGCATTCTTAGATACAGGTACATGTTAACCGGAACTTGGAATTGCACCATGAAAGTCGACAACATCAAGCCAAAGGCGATACTGGTAGCCATCGGCTTTAAGAATTGCGCTTGGTAAGACTGCTCCAAAAGAAGCGGGATTAATCCGCCAATAGTTGTTACGCTGGTCAAGAAAACTGGCCGCATACGTCGTCGACCGGCTTCCATCAAGGCTTGCCGGTAGGGAACTCCCGACCGGACTCGAGCGTTGATAAAGTCCACCAGCACGATGGAATCGTTCACTACAATTCCAGTCAAGGCCACTAAGCCGAAGAAGCTAAACAAGGTAACCTCCAATCCGACCAGAGCATGCCCCCAAATGGCACCAATAATTCCAAAAGGCACAATGGTCATGATCAGCAGGGGCTGAATGTAACTGCGAAACTCGATCACTAGCATTAAGAACATAAACACCATAGCGACAGCACTACCAATCATCAGGCTGGACATCGATTCCATAGTTTGCTTCTGCTGCCCCTCCCAGTTCACACTCACATCGGGGTATTTATCTCTTAGTAGGACAGGAAAGTAACTGTTCCTTAGATCGCTAATCACATCCGTAGTTGTACCTTGACTCATGTCAAAATCTGCCGAGACGGTCACTGAACGTTGCTGATCCAGGCGATTGATTTCCGAGTAGCCACGTGTGACCGTGATGTCCGCTAGTTCCGTGATTGGTATTTCAACGCCGTTTGGGCGCCTGACATAGATCTCATTAAACTTCGTTAGAGCGGTACGCTCCTGAGCGGGATAACGAACCATCAGCTTGACCTCTTGTCTCCCGCGCTGAAACCGCATTGCCTCGGCCCCGTAATAGGCGTTCCGTATAGTCTCTGCTAGGTCCAAGGTCGTGATTCCCATCGCCTGGGCACGCTGTTTGACTTTGATTTGGTATTCAACCTTGCCAGCATCAGCATCATCGCGAATGTCGTAAACACCTTTATAGGTCGCTAGTTTCTCTTGCACTTCACCAATCGCGGCCATGAGTTGATCCGACTTTTCCGAGACCGCCAACATTCGAAATTCGATGGGATTTCCGCCAGGGCCAACCCCTTCGCTAGTGAAGTTCATCCGCTCGATGCCCTGAATCTCACCTACGGCTTGTCGCCAAAGAGTGATCAGTTCGCTGCTTTTAATCGACCGTAAACTTGTATCCCGAAGCTCGGCAATCACCTGACCCGCGTTGCTACCCGCATCCTGTCCGTCTCCAAACGGCCCTTGCTCGCGCACAGTGCCAACTTGACGGAAGGTGATCATTACAGGTCCGTTTGGGCCCGAGTCGTTGCTCTTCATGCCAGCCACAGCTTCCGGTCCTCGAGCGGCAAGTTCCTTTTGATAATTCTCCTCGCTGACTCGACGAATGGCCTCCTCGATTTGACGGGTCGCTTGGTCCGTCATTGCGACGGGTGTGCCATCAGGAAAAATGACCGTAGCGTACACTTGGTTGGAATCGCTGCTGGGGAATGGTTCAAAGGGCACAAAGCCAGTTTTCATAATCGTAGCGGTGACCAGCAACATCAGC
>DAIRSD010000108.1:0-12036 GCA_036804625.1 Aureliella sp.
ATTGACAGCCAGAACTGAAATACGCTGCTAGAAAAAACCCGATCTAGTCGAATCCTGTTTGGAAAATAAGCAGCCAGATAGAAGTATGCAAAATGCGACACCTACAAGAAGCGAGTAGTACAAACCAGCCAGTAACAATCGCGACATCATCAAAATACACCTTCCCAATGAGGAAACCTCCACCACTGTGCGTGAACGGTTAGTTGTCTTCCTTCTCGGCAGGCGGTCCGATGCCTTTTAGGTCAGCGCGGCTAGCCTGATAACTGGTATCGAAGGCTAGAGCGGCCGGGTCTGGCTGCTTATTCCATTTCTGACATGCAAGGCGATACAAGTCAGGCCACCAGTTGCGATGTGAAGTCAACTGCTGTTGTTGATACTCTAGCCAGTGGCTCATGACAGTACTCCAAGCTTGATCGCCAAAGCGGAGAGCCTCCTGAAGCGAAGCAAACTGTGGGACATACCAGCGTCTGCCAATCTGAGCATGCAGAACTTCGTCGGCCCAGTCAAAGTCTTGAAATAATGCGGCTAGCGAGTCTTGGCTTTCAAGAGATACTTCCCATTCGTATCGCTTGCCCGTGCGTGCCATCAGTCCCTGTTCGATGAAAAAAAGAACCCCGTGACGTTGGGATGCGTCCAGTTGCGTATTCAGATTCAGCGACCAAGTGAAATTGATAGGAATCTGTGTCCAGTCGATACCAAGCGAGGCAAAACCGATTTGACCCATCATGGCATGTCGAGCTTCATCCCATAACTGCCGCAACATCTCACAATGGAATTCCCATGGCTTTTGGTCTCGCAGTTCCACTAAGATGCTGGCCATCGTCTCGGGCACGTCGATCTCCCGTATACGCTTGTAGTACATCATCAAAGTCTTATCCTGCGGACTGAAGCGCTGGTCGTACAAAAACGCTTCGGCATTTACGCCCGCATTGTAAGAATCTCGGAATCGGCTATCTCGTTTTGGCAAACCGCTATAGGTGAATGGAAGATCATTGGGATAAGCATCGGGTACCGTCGCAGACTGATCATCCAGCCTATGGGTGCCGTCCAGTCCGCCGGCGCTTTCTAAGCACTGCTGCAGGTGAGCCAGCCAGGAAGGGAGATTGACATTCTGACAGATTATGTCTGGTGAAGTTTCGCCTGCTTGCAATTGGATGGCTTGATCGATCGCCTGACACGCTGCCTGACCGGTCTGGATAAGTTCCTGGAGTTCAAAGGTAATCAACTTGGCAGCTCGTACACTAGGCGCGTCTGCTACCGGATGCGCTGCGGATTGAATACCCTGGCAAGCGACAAGTACTTCAGGCAAAACGCACTGGTAACAGGCGTGTAGAAATGCGGACAGGTCGTTCATGCCTGACAGGTCATCCATCATGCGTTGCAGACCTGGGTGTGGCACTTTGTCCAGACCTAGTGGTGGTTCTCGCATTTCGCTCACGCGAGTTCGGACCGTTGTAACTTGCTCCGACAAAAGATAGGCATGATGGCTAAACAGCAACTTCAGTTCGAAGATCGGCTGCGAAGTGATACGATCTACCAAAGCTTGACCGACCTGCTTTAGGCAGTAATGAACCCTCTTCCAGCGACGAACGCTTTCTTGGGCACTCCAGTCCTTGGACTTGGTCGCCTGTAAAACCGTGCAAAGGCCCGCAAGCTCAGGCAGTTGAAACAAACTTTGATGATCTGGTTCGGTCATGGTATACCCAAATTTTTGTAGTAAATTCCAAGCGGCAGCTTGCCACCTGTGCAGCCAAGTGGATATTCGTCCTGGCAGTATCATAAACAACACCAGACCAATGGGCTATCGTCCGATACCATTTGTCGCATTCAACCAAGGTTTTCAAAGGAAAAGACCTATGATTCGGGTACTCTGGGCGATGCCCATTATCCTGCGGGTCGCACGTCGATCGAGTCCAGAATGGGGCTGACTTTCAGCCTAAAAGAGCATACATTGAGCAGCCAGTGATGCGGATGAGAATCTGTCTCCATGGGGCTTGTCTTGAATTAGATTTGCTAGCTATTAGGCACAAAGAGAGAATTCAACTAGGGAGTGTTTGATGCGCAGGGTGGTAGTTACAGGGTTAGGGATGGTCTCGCCGATGGCTTGTGGGGTCGAGGCCAGTTGGCAAGCCGTTTTGGCTGGCCGCAGTTCGGCGCAGCGGATTACGAGTTTTGAAGTGGAGGATCTACCAGCTCAAATAGCCTGCCAAGTTCCACGGGGTGACGGACAGAACGCAACCTTCAATCCGGATCAATGGATGGAACCCAAGGAACAGCGCAAGGTTGATGATTTTATTATCTATGCTGTGGCTGCAGCGCAGCAAGCGGTTAGCGATTCCGGTTGGTCGCCGCAGACAGAGGAGGATCGCTATCGCGCTGGAACTTTGATCGGTTCCGGTATCGGAGGCCTGAAAGGGATCGCTGAGACTACTTTGATTTTGCACGAGCGCGGACCACGTCGGGTTAGCCCGTTTTTTATTCCAGGGCGCTTAATCAATTTAGCGTCGGGTCACGTGTCGATACGATTCGGTTTGAAAGGCCCCAACCATTCTGTGGTTACAGCTTGCTCGACGGGTGCTCATGCAATCGGTGATGCAGCCCGATTGATCATGTTAGGGGATGCCGATGTGATGATTGCAGGCGGAACGGAAAGTCCGCTTTGCCGGCTGACCGTAGCCGGATTCGCTGCATGCAAGAGTCTTTCAACCAGCTACAACGATCAACCCGAACGAGCTTCACGGCCTTATGACGCCGACCGCGATGGCTTTGTACTGGGAGAAGGGGCAGGCATCGTTGTGCTTGAGGAGCTTGAGCATGCTCAAGCTCGCGGAGCAAGAATCTATGCTGAGGTGGTGGGGTACGGCTTATCAGGCGACGCCTACCATATTACGGCCCCTTCGGAAGATGGCGATGGTGCCTACCGCTGCATGAAGGCCGCGCTGCGCAATGCGGGAATTAAGCCTGGTGACATCGATTACATCAATGCACATGGCACATCTACGATGGCTGACATGATCGAACTGGGGGCTGTCGAACGGGTACTGGGCGATGCTGCTGCCACGGCGGCCATGAGTTCGACAAAATCGGCGACAGGCCATCTACTGGGGGCCGCCGGAGCGGTAGAAGCCATCTTCTGCATCCTAGCGATCCGCGATCAAATGGCTCCACCCACTTTGAATCTAGACCGCCCTGAGCGACAAACGGCTATCGATCTTTTGCCTCACACAGCCAAGCCACGTTCCATCCAAGTGGCCTTGTCCAATTCATTCGGCTTTGGCGGCACCAATGCTTCGCTAATCGTGCGCAAGTACGATGGCAATTGAACCGAGCACGAGTTCGATCGATATTTGGCAAGCGGGTTTACCACCGTAGCTACTGTCGCCAGACGGTGGTCAAGTAGGGGTACCACCGTCTGGCGACGGTAGCTACGGGGATGTTTATTTCCGCATCAAGCCTTATGAATTAGTTAAGATCTAAGTTGCTCTTCCATCAAGCTATCGAGGCCACAAGAAGGCAAAGATCAAACCGGTGACCAGCGCATAGATGACTCCGTCCAAGACTTCCATGGAAATCTTTCTTCTGAACCAGAAGACGTGCGGAAAATTGGCCGCCACATGAGCCAGCAATCCGGCTGTGCTGACAAATTGCACTACCTTTGTGAAATCCGCGCCGCGATGCAATCCGATGGAGGCCAAGTAACCGATGACAAAGGCAATCACGAAAAAACTGAGTAGCGTCAGGCCTATTGCTTTGCCCATGTTGGGTGGAGTAGCCCATAAGATCAACATTCCACGGCATTTGCCCACTTTGTTTTGGTAATCCGGCGAGTTTTGTTCTTTGGTGTCACGAGCAAATGGAAAAATGAATTGCCCAGCCTGTGTTTGGTGTTTGGTCAACAGGTTATGCAGTTCATCTTCCACCGGCAGCTTCTGCCACTCAGGTTTGTGATGAGGCATGATCATCCATGCCAGAGTACTCAATACGTGAGTCGCCAATCCACTAGCCAAGATCGGCAACCATAGATCATAGACCGTCATGTTATTTACTCTCCCTTTTTAGATACGCTCTTTTAACAGTTTGTGGACTAGATCAGTTCCTATCGCCGCCTGGAGTGCCGTCGCGAAGTCGGGATCACGTCGACTGAGTTCCTGAAGCAAAGTATCTCGTATTACCGCATATCGAACGGGTGCCGTAGCAATGACCGCAGCCGTCGTTACATTGCGAGTCAGAAAGCTCATCTCGCCAAAAAACTGGCAAGAGTGAAGGCGAGCGATCTGACGGCCACCCACCGTCACGTTTGCTTCGCCAGAAACAAGAATTCGTAGGCCATCGTTGGGTACTCCCTCTGCCAGTAGTACCGCACCGGCTTCCCCATTCTGCCACTCCCAGTGACGTACCAAGCGTCGCACTTGCCTGAGATTCAAAGTTTTCAAACACTGCTCGTGCAGCTTGCGCTCCTGGTCTGTCAATTGGATCGGGCGACGTTCGTAAATCAATAGACCGATGTGAAAGATGTTGATAACTAGGAAAGCGGTCTGCCAGCAGACGGGAGCGAATTGATTGGTGGCAAAGTAGTAGCCGCCAAGCAACAACATGGCAATCACGGTAATGACACGCAGCCATAAAATGTCTCTGACCGAATAAGACCAGAGATAGAGTATGTTTGCGACGTGCAGCAGCCAGTATTCCATGTGGTAGCTTTGGCCGGAGTGGAAGAATCGTTCGATTTTTGATGTTCAGCAGGGTAGCGTCTGTCTGCCGAACGCTGGCTATTCTACGGCCTGCAAGTTCAATTTCAAAGCTACCGATAGGAATAAACCTGGTTGGTGCCCGCAAAATAGTAGATTCTACGAGATTTTGACTGGTCACATGCTAGTTTTTCGCGATGTAACCCTCAGCAGCCAAGCGGTCACACCTGGAGTAATCAGGTGAGTCCAATAAAACAGCCTGAGCATCCAAGGGTAGACCATCTGTTTGCGAGGCCGCTCGACCAGTCGTGCGATGACACGTCCGCACTCGGCAGACGAAAGCGTGCGTATCGTGGCTGCAATCCCAGGCATGCGATCAAGAATGCCAGGGTTGTGCAGGAAGTACTCGCTGTCGATACGACCAAAAACTACATGGCAACTGCGTACGCCCGTTCCAGCCAGATCTTGACACAGGGCTTCATGGAGACCTCGCAAGGCAAACCTGGCTGACGAATAGCCAACCGATGCTGGAATGGGCATGAAGCAAGCCGGTGAATTGACATGAATCAACAAACCTGAACCTCTCGTAATCATCTCTTCCATAAAAGCTCCCGAAGCGTTGAAAGCGGCCAAATAGGGAGCCCCAATCATTTGCCGAGCCTCCTCTGGACTGGTTTCTTCGATGCGTTTCCACTGTCCTACTCCAGCGCAGTTGATGATTACATCGGGCACTCGATGATTTCGTCTTACGAAATCAGCTAGCTGCTTGATTCCGTCAGCCGTGGCAGCATCGCAGGCAAAGCAGTCAGCACCATTTGCGATCTCTTGAACCAGGGCCTCCAGCGGCTCGACGCTGCGGGCTGAAACAATCACCTGATGTCCACGCTTGGCAAGTTCCTTCGCAGTGGCTGCACCAACTCCACTGGAAGCTCCAACAATCAAGGCAAGCTTTCGCATAATAGCCACTCCATATTCTGTGCTGGTAAAATGCTAGGTAGTGCTTTTTAATTCCATAACCGCCATCATTACGCTCTGGTCGTGCCCGTCCACCTGCACACGCTTCCACAACTTGGCAACTTTGCCATCTGCATCGATCAAGTAGGTTGAGCGCTGAATCCCCATGGATTTCTTGCCGTACATGTTCTTTTCTCGCCAAGCACCATAAAGTTCACATACTTTATGTTCTGGATCGGAAAGGAGCGGAAAATTGAGATGATACTTGTCTCGAAAGCGTTGATGCGAATCGACGCTATCGGTGCTGATACCCAGAACTACCGCACCCAATTTGATGACCTCTTTCTGGCAATCCCTGAAGGCACAAGCCTGTCGAGTGCAGCCTGGTGTGTCATCGCGAGGGTAAAAGTAAAGCACCACCAGCTTTCCCTTCAGATCGCTCAGCTTGACCTTCTTGCCCTGGTCGTCAGTTAGGTTAAACGCAGGTGCTTTCTTGCCCTCTTCAATCCAATCACTCATGTCGTAATTCTCACTTTAAACAAAACTGTGCTTTAACGGCCACGCACATAAATAGGGTTGGATAAAATCCACGGTTTTAGCTCGCCAGCGATCGGCAGCCATGCCTCCAGTCGATAGACGCCGGGTTGATCAGCTTCTGATTCAAATCTGCGGCCGCGATCTTCGGCGACAACTTGACCATCCCTGATCAGTTTGAAAAGGCAGGGCAGGGGGGCGACGGCGCTGAATTGTAGTTCAGGCATCGTGTTTGATTGGAAGGGAACTTGGCTACCCATTTGCCAGCGCTGATCCTCCTGTTGGGCTTCAAACCAAAATCCGGTGGGATCAGCCAACCACTCAAAGCCAACATAGGCGCGGCCTGATTGAAGTGCATCCCAGACTTCAGTCTGATTCAACTGTCGCATCAGCAGGTGAGTACTGACATGACGAAAACTGCGATCGTAAGGATCTAGATCCAGCTCTAACACCACGTCACCAGCTTGACGCTTGGCCGTTAACGTCTTGATCAGAGCTATCTTTTCTGGATCCAATGTGGCAACCTGTTTTCCCAGTGCGTCTTCGATGACCAACTTGCCTTCGGCATCAACCACTGCGCGTATCGCCTGATTGTGATGCGAGTCGTTGGCGGCTACACCCGTGTGCGGAGTCGTTTGGCACAACTGATCCCAGCGCTGCAAGTAGTCGGCTGGATAGTCTAGAATCGCTCCGAACAGTTCCTGAGGATACTGTTGAAGTGCGGGCAGCAGGCTCATCAGCAACAACGGATTGCGTAGCGACGCCATAAATCGACGCTCCGACATGACATCGGCATGGGTGTTGTAGATTTCAGAGCCAGTAATCCCGCGAATCTCCCAATCCAAACGCTCCTCCAGATGAGACAAAAACACCAGCCCATCATCTTTCAGAACCAAGTCGGCAAGTCCCTGCGAGCCCTCGTAAGCCGCATCGCGATAGCTGCACTTGGGAAATAGTAAGAAACCTCCTTGCTCGGCTCCAGGCACCATCAGAATTCCGTCTTGCAATCCTTGATAGCCGTCCACAAAACAATCATACTCAGGTGCCGGGTGATCGCTGAATAGAAGGACTTGAGTATCGCATTTCTTAGCTGCTTCCAAGATCTCTTCGATCGTTGCATTGCTGTCGTGCGACAGATGGGTATGCACATGAATCTGCGCACGAAAGTCTTGGAATTCTCTATCGGCGGTAGGTACTTCCTGCCGCTGATCCTGCAATTCGTTTATGGATGATCGAGTGGCTCTCAGGAAGGAAATTTGCATTCGACTTAGCGAGTCGGCCCATGATGGCGCTGTTGGGTAAGCGAATAAAAAAATTGCTAACAAAGCCAGGCGGACGTGGTAGTACGATAATGCGAACATGGACGTTCCTGTTTGATTTACGATTTAGGTTCAGCGGTTGCCTGCTTGTTCGACCGGATTAGGCTACTGCCGCATTATAGTCTAGCAACTATACTTGAATGTCTAAAGTGATCCAAATCGGCTGTATATCTAGCCACGATCCTGAGCAACGACTAATTCCGTAACCGGTTGCTGAAATCTTTGGCGAAATAGAACTAACTAAAGGAGTATAGCTGCATGTTGAACCTTCGAGTGGGCTGCGCACGAGTTGTGTCTTTTCTGTTTTACTCTTGTGCGATTTCCGGTATTGCGGTAGTTCAAGCCCAGGAAACTACCGCCGAGCTTGGCGGAGAGGCCATAAATGAATCGATTCCTGCCAACCAGTGGCAGGCCCATCTAACGTTTCTGGCATCCTTTGACAAGGGTTGGCAGGCCGACATCGGTGGACGCGATAAGCGAGTCCAAACAGCCAAAGACTTGAATCGTAAGCAATATGTACCAGAGAACCAAATCAAGCACGTTCAAATTGTGGAAAAGGCCGGGCGTTATGGTCATGCAGTGTCCTTCACGAAAAAGACTAGCCAAACGCTGTTTTATTGGGGTGATTCGGTTGGCTACCGACCCGAAAATTGGTCGGGCACTTTGTCGGTCTGGATGAAACTGGATCCCAACACCGATCTTCGCCCTGGTTACTGCGACCCCGTTTTGTTAACGGACAAGCAGTGGGATCAATCGGCGATGTTCATTGACTTCGATAAAGATCTTCCCAGAGATTTTCGGTTGGGAGTATTTCCTGACTATGATACCTGGAACCCTAAGCGGACGCCTTGGGATGCCATCGCCGTGGACCAGAGACCGATGGTCGTAGTCAAGTCGCCACCGTTTTCGGCATCGCAATGGACTCACGTTTGTTTTACTTGGCAAGATGCCAATCGTCCGGACAATGCGCTAGGTCAGGCAAATTTGTATGTGAACGGTCAGGCGATGGGTATACACCGCCAAGTGCTGCGTTATACATGGGACTTAGACAAAGTAGTTATCCAACTGGGCATTCACTACATCGGTCTGATGGATGAATTGGCTACCTTTGACGTTGCTCTTACGCCACAACAGATCAAAAAACTGTACGAACTGCCGGAGGGCCTAGCTGGAGTTGTTGCAGCAGGACCGTAGTAGCCAAAAACAGATTCCGCTGACCAATCAAATCATGCAAACCGTTTCTTCCAATATTTTATGTCGCTGTCTGTGCTTTGGCTGGCTTGTGTTGTCGGTTGGAATACTGAATGCGGGCCAGTGGCAAGCTGGCGTGTCCAAAGTGGATATCACTCCGCTGGAACCGCTCAGACTGAGCGGGTACGCTGGGCGCGAGCAACCGCACACCGCAGTGGCTGACCAATTGCATGTGCGAGCTTTGGCGCTGCACTGGTTGGACAATACCGATGCCGCTAGCTTGCAGCAGCCATTGCTTGTTGTTTCAGTCGATAGTATCGCGGTGACGGGTCAGGTGACTGACCAGGTGGCAAAGTGGCTTCATGAGAAACACGGTATCGCTCGCTCGCGATTGGCTTTATGCAGCACCCATTCTCATACCGCTCCTCATCTGCCATCGGGGTTGATGAATCTGTTTAAGCAGCCGATGTCTGAAGAGCAGATTGCTGCTAGTCAGCGCTACCAACAGCAGGTCGTTCAGTCGATCTGCACGGCCATCGATCAAGCTCTGAAAAGTCAGGTATCCGGGGTACGAGTCGAATACGGAATGGCTGAGGCTGATTTTGCAGTCCAGCGCCGCGTGATCGAAAACGGACTATGGAAGAACTTTGGCGTGCAAACGGATGGGCAAGTTGATCGTCGCGTGCGCGTACTTCGCATTAGTCACACAGATGGGAGCTTGCTGGCCGCCACCTATCAATACGCCTGCCACTGCACATCGCTTGGGCCAGAGTTCAATGAAATTAGCGGTGACTGGGCGGGGTTGTCCGCCAGTCGTTTGGAGAATTTATATTCTGCTGTGTTTCTCCCGATCATCGGTTGTGGTGGCGATGCGAATCCCGATCCACGTGGCAGCTACGACGCGGCTAGGCAAAACGCTCTCAAGATGGTGGATGCGGTCAAGCAAGTATTGGAGACTAAAGAATTGACCGCGCTGCCGGCTCCAACGCGAATTCAATCTGGCATGATAGGACTGGAACCCGAGCAGCCTACGCAGCAGACTTTTGTTCAGTTGTCCGAAAGTCAAGATATCAATCAACAGCGCTGGGCTCAGCATTTCCAAGATGTGCGCCAGCGAATGGGACGACTACCAGAATCCAGTCCCATGCCGGTACACGTTTGGACCTTTGGCGATAGTCTGAACTGGATTTTTATGGGAGCTGAAGTCGTTGTTGACTACCAGTTCTTGATCGAAAAGGAGATGTCCACTAGTCAGACATGGGTAGCGGCTTACACCAATGACTGTTTGGGTTATGTGGCCAGCCAACTGCAGCGCGACGAAGGTGGTTATGAGGTCGACTATTCCATGATCTATTACCTACTGCCTGGCCGATGGAAATCAGGGACCCAGGCGAACATATTGACACGAGTGCGTGAAATTAGCCAACAGGAGCGTGGCGAAGATGAGCCTTTGAGCGCTGCTGATGCGCTAAAATCGATGGTCGTTCCCGAAGGCTACCAAGTGCAGCAGGTTTGCGCTGAGCCGCTAATTCAAGATCCGGTCAATCTTGCGTTTGGCTGGGACGGTCGTGTGTGGGTTGTGGAAATGAGCGACTACCCTGTCGGTGCATCCACTGGTGGGTGCATTCGTGTACTTTCAGACCAGGACGGCGATGGAAGTCTTGAGCATTCGGTGCGTTTTCTGGAAAACTTGGATTATCCAACTAGTGTTCAGCCGTGGCGCGATGGTGCTTTGATCATTGCAGCACCCAATATTTTGTTCGCTCGAGATACCGATGGAAACGGCATTGCCGATCGGCAGGAAATTCTGATCAGCGGCATTGCCCCGGTGAACCCACAACATCGCGCTAGCGGATTTGAACTGGGCTTGGATGGTCGCTTGCATTTTGCGGTTGGCGAGGGGACTCGCAAGCTGGTCAGCCACATCAATGGTCAGACGTACGAAGTGCGTGGGCATGACGTTGCCTGGAATCCGGATACCGGTTCAGTCGAGGTCTTTGTCCATGGACACACTCAATTCGTGCCAAGTCGAGACCAATACGGGAACTGGTACGGCAACAACAATAGCGAACCCATGTTTCAGTTCGTATTTCTGGCAACTGATCTTCATGGCAAGTCACTCACATCCGGCAGCATACATCACCTGCTTAATCCGCCTGTGGCACCACCCGTATTCCCTCGCAGTCGCACCGTCGATCGTTTTAATGATCTTTACACTCGCGATCGATACACAAGCGCCTGCGGTTCGATGATCGTCCGAGTGCCAGGGCTTGTTCCATCAGCAATGAAAGATAATTTGCAATCAGAAGATTTTAAGTCAGAAAATCGGCAGTCTGAAATCGCGCTGATTTGCGAGCCGGTCCACAATTTGGTAGCTCGAATTCAGTTAAATCCACAAGGGAGCGTCCATTCTGCGGTGCGCCACCCGGAGGACACTCAGTATGACTTTTTCGCATCAACCGATCCGTGGTCTCGACCTGTCCGAGCTGTTAATTCTCCCGATGGAAGCGTGTGGATTGTGGACATGTACCGCCGAGTGATCGAGCACCCGCAGTGGATTCCCGAAGCCTGGCAGGATCGCATCGACGTGCGCGGTGGTGAAGGACTGGGTAGAATCTACCGGTTGTTCCGTAACGACTACCTACCTAGAAGATTGGTCAATTGGTCTCGGTTGGACCCACTTGAGTTGCTGCAAAGCGAGAATTCAGCACTGCGAGACTTGGCCACTCAGGCGATCGTCACGGACCAGTTGCCAAATCGCAGCACTGATCAATGGCAAATCGATATTCGCAAGATTCTGGTCGATTCACCCGCTCCTGCCGTAACGGCCAGTTTGTTAGGTGTGTTGGCAGGAAAAGGCTGGCTGCAACAAAGCGATCTTGCACGAGTCTTGACGGCAAGCGATCACGGGCCGTTGGTGCGGTGGGTGTTGGAACTGGCCGCCCGATTTGAATCGCCAGAACCAGGTCTACAGGCTGCCGTACTGGCGATACCAGCCAAGCGACTCGGGGCTCGTGTCGACTTGCGCTGGGTTCTGACTGTGTTGCGCTGGTCGTCGTTTCCGGCTGAAGCAGGTCTGCATACGATTTTGAGGCAAGGGCAGCCGGATAGATGGCTCAGCCACGCGTTGACGCTGGCTGACACTCCACAAATGGCACTGCCGGTACTGACAATGATCTTTGAAAATGTTAATCACCAATCTCAAACCTCCGAGTCACTTCAGGTTCATCGTTCGACAATCCGTCGTTTCTTAGAACTTCTGCCGGACTCGAAGCGATCCAAGTTGTTAGACAATTACTTGCCGCCCGCCGCCGAGATCCTTCGCGGCAGACGCACGGGGGGCGCGCCCT
>DAIRSD010000109.1:0-11829 GCA_036804625.1 Aureliella sp.
ACCCGTTACTAGCAACTAAAACCTCAGCCCTCTTCGCCTCGCACGGCGTCGAGAGCTTTTTTTTTGCACCAACCGACCCTGGACCCTAAACACCCTTTCCAACAAGTGGCTAAAATTTGGAATTTCCTTCTCCAGGCTGGGGCTCGTGTACACTTTGATGACTCTTATCCTTGTATCTTCAAGGAATCACTGACGGACAAAACATGGCTCGCGAACTAGAAAAGTTACGAAACATCGGAATCATCGCACACATCGATGCTGGCAAGACTACGGTTACCGAAAAGATGCTGTTTGTCAGCGGGGCCAAGCACAAGGCCGGTGGCGTTGATCAAGGCACTACGGAAACCGATGACGATCCGGAAGAACAGGAGCGAGGTATCACGATCTATGCTGCTTGCGTAACGTTCAAGTGGAAGGATGTGATCGTCAATCTGTTGGACACACCTGGTCACGTGGATTTTACTGCCGAAGTGGAGCGCTGTCTGCGAGTCCTGGATGGTGCCGTGGTGGTTTTCAGTGGTCGCGAAGGGGTGGAAGCCCAAAGCGAAACCGTTTGGCGTCAGGCGGACAAGTACGAAGTTCCTCGCATCGTTTTTATCAACAAGCTTGACCGAGAAGGTGCTGATTTTTATCGAGTGCTGGAAGAAATCAAGCCGCGCCTGGGTGGTAATCCAGTTCCCATTCAGATCCCCATGGGGGCCGGGCCAGCTCACACAGCAGATCCCTTTTCCGGTTGCATCGATCTGATTGAAATGCGGTCGTTGCGGTTCTCCAAAGAGGATGATGGACGCACCGTTGAGGTCCAGTCGATACCCGACCACCTGTTGGATGACGCTCAGGCATGGCGAGAGGTCATGCTTGAGTCGCTGTATTCCATCAGCAATGAAATGACAGAACTGGCGCTAGAGGAAAAACCGATCCCGGCTGACTTGATCCGTGAGACCTTACGGGAAGGCTGCCTGTCACGAGCATTACAGCCTGTCGTTTGTGGGTCGGCGCTGCATGGAGTAGGAGTTCAAACCGTATTGGATGCCGTGGCACACTATCTACCCTGCCCCCTGGATCGTCCCCCGGTAACAGGGATTGATCCCAAGAAGCCAGATCGGCAACTGACTCGCAAGCCATCGCCCGCCGAGCCATTTTGCGGACTGGTCTTCAAAATTCTTCCAGCCAAGACGGGCGACCTTTACTGGATTCGTGTCTACTCGGGGACGCTGGATGCTAACTCGCGAGTCTACTGTCCGAACCGTGACAAGAAGGAAAACGTGGCGCAACTTTGGCAACTGCATGCCACCAAGAAAGATCGACAGGGACAGGTGCAGACATTGGAATGCGGTGACATCGCTTGCGCTATCGGACCAAGATTTGGCATCACCGGTGATACCTTTTGTGATACGCGCGAGATGATCCAGCTACCCAGCATCCAGTTTGCGCAGACCGTTTTGTCGATGGCTATCGAACCCGAAAACACGGTGGAACGAAAGAAGCTGGCCGAAGTCTTGGAGATGCTCAAACGCCAAGATCCGACCTTTGATGCCAGCGAGAACTCAGAATCCGGTCAGACGCTCATTAGCGGCATGGGAGAATTGCACTTGGACGTGATCACGCACCGATTGACCAGAGACTTCAATTTGAATGTCAAGTTCTACAAGCCACGAGTCAACTACCGCGAAACCATCGCTTCCAGAGCGGAGGTGGAAGGTCAGTGCAATCGCCAGATCGGCGACAAGCAAATGTTTGCACGAGTCAAGCTGCTGTTGGAACAGCTGGACGATCGGGCCTCGCAGCCCATTGTCCTGGATCGCTTTTTTGGTGAAGGCGTTTTGCCCGACAACTTAAAAACGGCTGTGATTGAAGAATTGCGAGGCCGAGTCCAAGGCGGCGGCGTCATTGGAAGTTTTCCACTGACCGGACTGAGAGTCTCGTTGATTGGCGGCGAGATGCGCGAAGTGGGCTCGGATGAGGTCGCATTTCGCATTGCTGCCAACGATGCCCTGGAACAAGGCATGCAGGCAGGGACACCGACTTTGCTTGAGCCGATCATGAGGCTAGAGATCGTCACACCCGATGATTACGTAGGCGAAATTGTCGGCGATCTGCAGCAGCGCCGATCCATCATCGACTCGACCCAGTCGCGCGGCGTCATGACAGTAGTCATCGCACATGCACCTCTGAAGGAATTGTTCGGCTACTCGTCGGCCATTCGGTCGCTAAGCCAAGGTCGTGCGGGCTGTTCGATGGAGCCCTACGGCTACCAGCCTGCACCTCAAGCCGACGTCGATAGTTTTGGTTTCACGTAAGTAGAACGTTGGGTTCCCAAGGAGCTTGATTCGCACAATTCCAGCGTATCGATTCGAGTCGGTCTGGCATCACTGTACGTCATCCTCTAAAAAACTTTTCTGACATGTTGCAATGGTTCATTATTGGCTTGATTGATTGTCACAAGTCACCTCCGACTCAACAGGTTCACGAGGCGATCTGTGCGGTCATGGACCAATTGAGTAAGAATTCTAGTCACGTTGCCGTAGTCAGCGGAGTGATGAGTGACTGTGAAAGTGTTTTCGTCCAGGAAACAAAGCGTAGATCTTGTCCGACACAAATGGTCTTACCGATGCACTTCGAAAGCCTGTGCCAACACGTAAGCTCGGACAAAGCAAGTTGGATGCAGGCGGTTGCGCGGGAATCGATCTATGTCGATGTGGCAGAATGCAGTGCGAATCTGGCGGACGGGTTACGAGAAGCAGATGTATTAACAGTCGATCGCGCTGACGCGATATTGGCCGTAGTCGACGCGAAGCAGTTGACTTGTCCAACATCGCAGGACAACGAACTAATTACATATTGCCGCGCGTGTCGCAAGACGCTCGTCTTAATCGATTCTACATCAGGTCTGATTAGGTTTGAGAAACAGGCATCGGTGGCTGAGTCGGTCGGTGTATCGGACAGCAAGAGACTATCTCAATGGTATTCAACCTCCTCACCCTGCCCTCTCCCGCGAAGCGGTGGAGAAAGCGCTGGGATGAGTTCTAGTCAGCCACCGCTCACAGGAAGCGATACTGAACTGGCCCCAAGACTGCAGTTGGAGAATTGGTATCAAGAGCATGAGGCTCTGGCCAATCGACTTGCGCCATGGGCAAGGGCGTTAATGCTACGAATGATCATTATCAATCTGGCGGTTGCAGGCATCACTGCTACGGTGCTGTCACTTGACTTCTCAACAGAATTAAAGACTGCCTCAAATTTTCTGAAGATGGTGGCACTGGCGGTCGTCTTGTTGCTGGCTCGACGACAAAAGCGTACTCAGCAACAGTGGGCCGACGCACGATTGGCCGCCGAGTTGTGTCGCGTCTATTTGGATGGTCTGTGGCCTCTGAAGCGACATCGGATGTTGGAGTGCCGACTAGCGATACCTGGTTGGAACGAGATGCTCAAATCGCTCTCGATGTGCTGGTATATGGGCCGAAACGATGCACAGGAATTGCAGATCGCCAAGCAGCAATACCTGACAGGTAGAATCGACCATCAACGTGAATATTACTCAGAGCACAGTTTACATGCCGGGCGTTGGCACCCAAGGCTTAAAATTTTTGCTACTTCGGCAACTGTAGTGGCCATGGGGGCCACGGGCGCTTTTATTGTCACGACCGATGTGGTTGGCTTAGATAATTTATCGACTCGCTTGCTACGGCTAGTATCAGCCGTGTTGCCAATCATTTCGGCAGCGGTATTATCATGGATCGTGGCTCGCGATTTGCCTCGCCGGTCCCATCGGTACGCGGAAATGAAGGCGATCTTGGAGCAACAAGCCGCATCAATCCGTGCCGCTCCCAATTGGCCTAGCTTGTGGCGAGCGGTAGTGACCACGGAGAATTTACTCTTGCAAGAGTTAACGGAATGGTACACCAAGAATCGGGGCACCGACAAGTCGGCCAAGTAGGTGGCATCGCCTATCAGTGGTTGACTGTGGGTTTTACTGGTCATCGCAAGTTGGCCGACGAAAAAGTAGTCCAAGCAGCGATTGCCCAGACGCTCGATCGCTTGACGATCACCAACCCACGTCTAGCCGGAGTCACATCGGCAGCCAGCGGCGCTGACACGCTGTTTCTTGAGGAGCTTAAACGACGCTCGATACCCTACTTTCTCTACCTACCAGCTTCGGTCGAACGGTTTCGTGAGGATTTTACCTCTGAGCAGTGGCAACGCGTTTCACCTTATCTGGGCAAAGCACTAAACGTCGAGGTGGTTGCTGCAGAAATTCCCGAGGACAGCGGCTACCTAGAGGCTGGTTTATTGGTGGCTGATGAAGCGGATGTGGTTATTGCCGTTTGGAATGGTCGCCCAGCTGAAGGTGTGGGGGGGACCGGAGACATCGTTCACTATTGTCGTCAACTGGAAAAGCCACTGGTTGTGATCGACTCGCAGACCGGTGCTATCACTACCGAGCGATTGGAGAAGCTACCCAGTCGAGACGTCGAAGCAGTCGAGTCACTTCAAGCAAGTTCTGAACCCGCACCTAGCCTAGTGGTCGATCAGTTGTATAAGACTTTGGATCGTGAAGCGAGTCGTCATGCGCCAAGCACTCGGTCGCTGATCGTGCAGTTGGTCTTCCTACATTTACTAGCTACGGCAATACCGCTGATCAGTCTGGTCCTGAAGTTGCCAAAGGAGATTGCCAACTGGGCATCGATCATCAAACTGTTGGCCTTGTTGTATGCTGTATGGTTGGCAAGACGTCATCATCATGCCCATCATGGTTGGATGAATGCACGTTTGATTGCCGAGACTTGTCGCTCTTATCAATCGATTTGGTACATGCGGAGACGCAAGGCAAGTGAACCCAAAGGCACTCCATGGCAATGTGCGCCGTTGCTCAAGAGTTTGCGAATATGGTGGTACCTTGGCAGCAGAGAGGCACTGGATCTTGAGACTGCCAGGCAAAAGTACCTGAAAGAACGTGTTCTGCATCAGAAGGAATACTATGAAAAAGCCGGGCAAAAGGCGTTGCGATCACTTAGGCTACTAAAACGAGCCGCTACTACGGTGACGTTGGGAGCTATTGCAGCGGCTAGCATCTATTTGCTTTCCAGTTGGTTAGTGAAAGACGATCATGCGCTGTCATTGCAAATAGCCAAGCTATTGTCACTTTTGCTGCCTTTGGTTAGTGCTGCACTGTTGTCTGTGGTCGCCGCACATGATTTAAATCGTCGCAGTAACCGTTATTGGGAAATCGCTCAGTTGCTTAGACGCCAGGAAGTTCGCATTTCTGCGGTCACTAGTTGGCCCGGTCTTTGGAGGGTCGTGTCGGATACGGAATCGGTGTTGCTGCATGAACTTTCGGAATGGCATGCAATGACCAATTATTCGGGCGGCGACCACTAGACAAGGCATAAGTTTGCTTAGCGATACGAAATAGCGCATAATGGGCGTCTCTATCTCAGCTTACGCAGACGATGCTAGAAAAATCTTTATCAGTTGGTCAGGTGTTCAATGACAAGCGGTGAACAGTCTCAGTTAGAATTGCCCGATCTGTGGGAAGAAGATATTTGGGATGAACTGCTAGCCTATGTAGAAGAGGGTCGAGTGATCCCCATCATAGGTCGTGATCTGATCCAGATCGAAGTGGATGGCCAGGAAATGCTGCTGGAGCAGTACGTGGCTCAACAACTGGCCGACAAGTTCAAGCTGTCAAATATTTCGGATAGCGATGGGTGTTCGGTCTCACTGAACGACGTGGTTTGTCGACTATTGACATCACGGAGACGAGAAGCCATCTATGTTGCGATTCGCGATATCATGCAGCAGAGTAAGTTTGCTACGCCTTTACCGCTGAGGCAATTGGCCGAGATACACCATTTTCGCCTATTCGTGAGTACCACATTTGACTCGCTATTGGAGCAGGCCCTTAACGAAGTTCGATTTGGAGGTATCGAACGAACTACAGCAATTGCATATGCTCCCAGTAAAGTTCGTGACATTGAAGGTGGCAATTCAAAGTCGGAAACTACAGTCTACTATTTGTTGGGCAAACTATCCGCTGCAGCAAACTTTGTGATTTGTGATGAAGACTTATTGGAGTTTGTCAGTGCTTTGCAAAGCGATACTAGGCGACCAGAGCGACTGTTTGACGAACTGAATGATAATCACAGTTTCTTTTTAGGGGAGGGGTATCCGGATTGGTTGGCTCGGTTCTTTCTCCGAGCGACGAAACAACATCGATTATTTGATCGCCGGGAATATCTAGAGATTTTAGCTGATAACCGCACCGCGCGTGACCGGTCGCTGATTTTTTTTCTGCAACACTTCAGCAGTCGAACACGGGTGTTCGGTGATGGAGCTGTCAATTTTGTAGCCGAGCTTTGGCGGCGCTGGCGTGCCCGAAATCCTGCCGCGCCGGAGAGTTTGGAATCGGCCTTTGTTCCGCCCCCTAAAGAAATGCCAGCAGCGTCCGTATTCATCAGCTATGCTCGTGAAGACCTGGCGGCCGTTAAGCAACTGAAGTCCGGGCTAGAGCAAGCGGGCATCACGGTTTGGTTCGATTATGATCGTTTGACTAGCGGAGATGCTTTTGAATCCAAGATTCGAGATTACATACGCAGTTGCAAGCTGTTCATACCTGTTTTGTCAGCAAACACTGAATCACGACATGAGGGTTTTTTCCGCCGAGAGTGGCGATTTGCCGAAGATCGAGCTCTGAATATCGATTCAGGCGTTCCGTTTATCGTTCCAGTCGTGGTTGACGAAACTACGGACTTTCGTCGAGTGCCAGAGTCGTTCATGAAATTGCATTTGACTTGGTTAAATCAAGGGCAAGTAAATGAAGATTTTTGCCAAAACGTGCAGCGAATGTGCGCTCAAGTAGGCTAGCAACCAAGATTGCCCGTCGCACTGTCCAACAAAAAGGCGATGTTTCCAAACCTTAGTCATGGTATCTATGTATGGTCAAGGAATCCGGCATTTTGCGTGCTCCCCAGATTGATCCAGAACGCCCATGGTTGGGGCTGCAGTCGTTCACCGAAGGCTTACAGGGTCTGTTTCATGGTCGCGACCATGAAACAGATGAACTGTTTCGTCGCGTTGGTCGCAAACGTCTGACCGTACTATTTGGCCAATCAGGACTTGGAAAGACCTCATTGTTGCGTGCCGGACTATTCCCTAAACTGCGTTCGGTGAACTATCTGCCGGTCTCGTTACGCATTGATTACAGTTCAACGGCGGAGAACGGAAGCGTGCAAACCTTAAATGCGCTTATGGCTGCGGCAAAGCAGGCAAAGGTGCAGCTAACTTTGCCTCCGCAACCCGAATCATTAACCTTATGGGAACTGTTTCATCACGTTCAATTCGCAGTGAAATCAACTAAAGGTTCTACGATTCGACCAGTGGTGGTTTTCGATCAGTTTGAAGAAGGATTCGCCATTGGACAGCTTACTTCCGTCGGTCGCAAATTGCATGGCGATATGTTGATTCAGTTGGCTGATTTGATCGAAGGGCGAGTCCCGGAATCGGTCGAACAACAGATGGAATCAAGACCAGAATTGGTAGAAGATTACCAATTAGATCGGAATGACTACCGAGTGATTTTTAGTTTGCGGGAAGACTATTTGGCACAACTTGAAGATTTGTATCCAATGATGCCTTCTATAGCAGAAAACCGGATGCGAATCACACGCATGAATGGCCAACAGGCGGTCGATGCGGTACGATTGCCCGGAGGGCATTTGATTAGCGTACCCCTTAGCGAACAAGTGGTACGATTTGTTGCTGGCGATCAGCAGGACCCCTTAGCTGACAAGTCCGGAAAGGAAATGTCCCTCGACGCGCTTTCGCAATTGCAGGTCGAGCCAGCTTTGCTGAGCTTGTTCTGTCAACAACTGAACAATCGACGTATTGAGCAGCAACTATCGCAGATTACTCCGGACCTTCTAGCCGGTAATCGAGAACACATTCTGAACGACTTTTATAAAAATTGCCTTCAGGATATGCCAGTTCATGTACAACGGTTGATCGAAGAGGAACTTCTGACAGACTCGGGATATCGAGAGTCCATCGCTATGGAGCGAGCAGAGCGATACTTGAGCCAAAATGGCGTGGCGGCGAGCACGCTTGACACACTGATTGAGCGCCGTTTGTTGCATGTAGAACTGCGCGGTAACGTTCGACGAGTGGAACTGACGCATGACGTATTGACCGAAGTGGTTCACCGCAGCCGCGCTCAGAGGCAACAGGTCGAGTCGGATCAGGCTACACGGGATCGCGAAGCTCAGCTACTACAGAAGTATCGTGAGAATCGTCGTCGATTCATGGCTACGATTAGCGCGATGACTGCGGTCGTCCTTTTGGTTGGGGCGGTAAGTATATTCGCATTGTACCAGTGGCGACAAGCAGTCAGTTTGAATCTGGTTGCAGCCCAACAAACCAAAGAGGCGGAACAAGCGAAAGCTGAAGCCGTCCAACGCGCGCAAGAAGCTGAAGCAGCGCGGGCTGACGCAGTTAGTCAGGCTGAACAGGCCAAACGTGAGCGAGATCGTGCAGACGTAGAGCAACAACGAGCCAGTCAGGAGGCAGAGCGAGCACTGCGAGAAGCCGATGAAGCGAATCGCCAGCGAGATCGCGCCGCAGGCATCGAGAAGACCGCACGCCAGTTTTCACAAGACAGCAACCGAATCATCGGTGACATCGCTCGTGATTACCCGCAATTGCGTGAAGCTTTCTACGACTTTTATAAACAGCAGGTTCAAAAATTGGAAGACATTCTGAAAGTTAGTCCAGACGCAGTGTGGGCTCAACAACAACTCGCTTACAACCTGACATTTGCGGCCGAAAATGCACAGAAACTCAACCGTCGAACCGAGGCGCTGGAATATGCCGCCAAAGCTGTTCAAGCGGTAGATTCCATGAATGATGACACGGATACGCCTAGAACTACCATTTTGGCCTTGGGGATCAATGCGGGCACTTACAAACGCTTAAGGGAGTTCGCGTTGGCGGAACAAGCCTTGCAGCGTGCATTCAGTGCTGTTCCCCTGGTGCCTGCCGATCAAGTTGCCGATGGCCGTCGGTGGGAAGCATATTTGCGTCAAATGGAAGCGGAAATTCTTTCTGATCAAAACCGCCCTACGGACAGCCTACAAGCCTACCAACGAGCCATCGAGCTACACGAAGCCGCACTTTTGGAATCCGAAAGCGACAAGCGTCTGCAAGAAGACCTGGTTGGTTTTTTGGTGCCAGCAGCGGACCTGCAACTGGAGCTTAAGCAAATCGATGATGCAATACGCAGCCTAAATCGAGCCAAGCAGCTTAGAATGAAACAGTGGAAAGAGTCTGATTCCATTGGTAGCAGAAACAAGCTGGCTGAAGTTTTCGAAAAGCTTGGCATGGCTCAGCGACGCAATAAGGATTTGACCGAGTCTAGAACTGCCTATCAAAACGCGGAAAATGCTCGACGCGGTACGCTGGTTGTAACGGATGCTGTGATTGCTGATGACTTTAGTTACGATCCAGATGGTGCTAAGAAGAATCTCGCTCGATGTTTGCAAAAGCGTGGCGAAATGGAATATGACATTGGTGACCAACAGATTGGACACGAAAAGCTGAAAGAAGCCATAGACATCTTGCGTGATCTTCGCGTTCGAATTCCGAAAGAGACGCATTTGGATGGCCTGAGCATAGCTTTGGTTACTTGGGCGGATCTATTGTCAGAACGAGCAGAAAAGCCAGAAGCGGAAAAGCTATTTCGCGAAGCGTTGGAGACAAGACGAGTCATTCTAAAAAGCAAAACGGAAGATTTGGACGCAAAAGGTGAGGTTGCTTTTGTTCTTGCGAGATTAGCGAGTTGCGTTTTTGATCAAGGAAAGTATGAAGAGGCCTCTCAATTGGCTGGTGAACGGTTACAACTGCGCCGTGAAATACACGCTGGTCGCAACGATGCTACATCTCTCGAGCGACTAGTATCTGCGATGGGGACTCGATCGTTCTATTTGGTCTTTGACAAAGCCCCAAATGCAACAGCGCCACTCAAGCCTGAGGAGGCTTTGCAGACAGCCCGCGAAGCGCTTAATTTGGACCCTAACCAACTATGGATTCGCACCAACGAAGCACACGGGCTGTTGTTCACTGGTCGCTTCGACGAAGCCGCAGAGATCTACATCCAATACGCGAATGAGAAACTAGGAGAAAAAACTTTTGGTCAAGAAGTGCTGAACGATTTTAGCTTGCTTCGCAAGAGCGGAATCGATCATCCCGACATGGCCAGGATCGAGGCTCTGCTGCCTGCGGCTGAAAGCAGCCCAGCTATACCTTAGTCGCCATGATTGTCAAAGAACCAAAAATGATAGTCATTGCCGTCCCGAGCAACCGCTGAAATAGAACGGGCTCGGTTTGGTATCGGCTATCCAATCTCGCGTCGATTTTGTATGTCCTGAAAATCGGTCAGGTGATAATCGATTCCCACATAGTCCAGCAGTCGGCACAGCCCTCGCAGTGCGACTCCAAAACCGTCTGGGCCGCTGAAGCCGCCGAACTGTCCGCCACCTTTGACGTGCGGTTCTAAATCAAAAATGACTCCAGGTGCCCCAAGCTTTTTCATGCGTTTGTCGATTCTAGGCAGATCAACTGCCAGGTCTCGCAGGATGGCTTCGTGGCCGCTGTCTCCTATGTCGGCAGGCACAAAGTTCTTCAGCGACGCTTCATCCACATGTGCCACTCGGCCACCCGAATGACTGTGTCGATAATCTTTGATGTGCAACCACCCCAGGCCGGGTTTCATCGCTAGATACTCAGCGAACACCTGATCTGGGGTCATGCCCTGACAAACCAAATTGGCTCCATCAAAAATGAGTACCAAGTTGGGGTGTTTTGCACGGCGGTATATCTCAGCCAGCAACTGTCCGGTCTGTCCGATCAGATTTGCTTCAACTTCCAATCCAAATACCAAGCCGTCACGCTTGCAAACATCGGCAATCGCACACAATTGATCGCAGGCCTGATTCAAATGCTGTTCCGGCGTAGTACCTATCGGATGATAGAAGGAAAAACCGCGCAGAAGCTTCGTACCAAGTGTAACGGCTACTTCGCAAGCGTGCTGAACGTTTTTGCCTAGGTATTGCTTGAAAGGAATGAACCTATTCTTGCTTCCATCTTCGACATCCAGCAATTTCACTTTGCCAATGGGTGAGCCAACTGTGGCAACGCTCAAGCCATACTCTTGCTGCATTTTCACCACTTGCTTCAGTTCTTGTTTGGTCAGGTCCATCGAGTTCTTAATGCCACTGCCCACGTCGATGAATCGGATCGAGTAATGCTGTAAACCGGCGGCAGCGAGCGCAGCAAACTGCTGTACGGCCAACTTTTCGTTAGCGGCTTCGTCCGCAAATCCGCTGAGAATTACTTGAGGCTGAGTCATAGTCAAAGATCCTGTCTTCAAAAAACGAAAATGCGAAAAGCAAAAATCCTGTTGCGATCAATGCAGCCGACTGCGGTCAACACGCCGGATTATGAACGGCTTGATTGAAAGTGAACGCGGACGATCGAAGTGATGCCTCCTCGTGCTCCCCAATGGCTCTCCAAGGTGGCTCGGCGTGGCTGACATACGGCAACAAAATCGTCCATAATGCGGTTGGTTACATTCTCGTAGAAAATACCATCGTTTCGAAACTTCTGCAGGTAAAGCTTCAGGCTTTTCAGTTCAACGCAGAATCGATCGGGCACGTAACGAAACACCAGCGTCCCAAAATCGGGCTGGCCCGTCTTGGGACAAATCGAGGTGAATTCGGGGCAATTGATCTCGATTTCGTACTCGCGATCCGGAAAGCTATTTTCAGATACTGCTAGGTG
>DAIRSD010000110.1:0-11804 GCA_036804625.1 Aureliella sp.
ATCATATCTTGGACAAGCTGGAATCTCGTCCCCACATATCATTTCTTGGACAAGCTTGAATCTTGTCCCAACGCAACTAAATGCCGATGCCATCTGGGGTGGACCAATAGCCGCCGCGACTGTGGTCGCATTGTACGGCGTTACCGCTAGCACTTTCAACGACTTTTCCGTCTCGGTAGACAGTTTGACCGCCTACGATGGTTCTAACGGGCCAGCCAGTAAGCGTTGTTCCGTGCCAGGGACTCCAGCCGCTCTTGGCAAATTGTTTGGCGTTATCGATGGTCCGACTGAGATTCAAATCGACCAACACTAAATCAGCATCGTAACCAACCTGTATTCTCCCCTTGCCGACCAGACCCCAAACGCGGGCGGGGGCATCGCACATCCAGCGGGCTACTTGCTGTAAGCTGCATTTGCCCAAGTGAACCTGGTTGAGCATTAGTGCTAGGCTGTTTTCCACGGCAGGCAGACCACTGGGGGAGCGTGGATAGGGTTGCGATTTTTCTTCGAGAGTATGGGGGGCGTGATCCGTAGCAATCACTTGGATGTCACCATCCAGCAGCGCTTGCCACAGTTTGGGTGGGTGTTGCGGTGGCTTGACCGATGGATTCATTTGGATCAGGCTTCCCAAGCGCGCGTAGTCGTCGGTTGAAAAGAACAGATGGTGAGGACAGACTTCGGCAGTGATCCACGGAGACTGACTGACAATCAAAGGGATTTCGTCGGCGGTGCTTACGTGCAACACGTGAAAGCGATGTCGATGTCTAACAGCCAAGTCGATAGAACGCCTAGTAGCAATGACCGCTGCGGCAACATCCCGGATTCGCGAGTGGTCTTCGATACTCAACGGCTCCCCTAAAGCGGCTCGATTTTTGCGTACCGTAGTTTCATCCTCACAGTGCGCGCAAATTGGCAATTGAGTCTCCGCAAAGATCGACTCCAACGCAGCCTGAGTATCCACTAGAAGATCGCCCGTGCTGGAGCCGATAAAGATTTTGATGCCGGGTGCAAAGTGCGCTCGCTGTAGTTCCGCCAGATTGGATTCAGTAGCCCCAATGTAGAAACCATAGTTCACGACACTAACTTGAGCTGCACGCTGGTATTTCCACTGCAGAGCCTCCAGCGTAGTTGCAGGCGGATTGGTGTTAGGCATCTCCAGATAGGTCGTCACACCACCTGCGGCAGACGCCCGACTGCCCGTTTGCAAGTCTTCCTTGTGAGTTAACCCTGGTTCTCTAAAATGAACCTGATCATCGATTACGCCCGGCAGCAACGTGAGACCTTCGGCATCGATCACTTCATCAGCCGCAGAATTTTTGGCAGCATCGACGGCGAGAATTTTTCCATCCTGGATTAAAATGTTGGTTTCGGCCACCCTATCGGGCAAAACAACTTGCGAGCCACGGATCAAAACGGTTGCCGACATGCACGAATTCCTGTATCGATTATGATGATGAACGAGCTAACAGCCTAAAGATATAACTTGTTCGGTCAATTTAGTGAACGAGGTGCCCATCATGAAACAGCGTTTTTTTGTTGATGCAAGAAACTTCGTTGGTGCGAGATATTCGGTCATCTTATTGAAACTGGTATTCATTCTGACCTTCAGCGGACAATCGATATCTCAGGATCAGACCAAACAGTTCCATCAGCAAGCGCGCGAGTTGATACAAACCGCCGCCGAGGCTATGGCTGAAGGCAATTACAAACTAGTTCTTGACAAGGCACAGCGGGTGGCTCAGTTGTTACCCGATGATCCACGCGTCCAGCAGCGAGCTGCCGAACTGCTTTACCGTTCTGGCTACCCGAAGGAAAGCTTGCCCCTGTTTCAGCGAGCCAATGAACTAAGCCCGGATCGAGCTGCCGATAATTGGCAACGTGGTATCGCTCTGGCAACTGCCGGAGATTTCCAACAAGCCGCGTCGCAATTCGAGACTCATCACAAGGTCAATCCTGACGACGTGGAAAACTCTGCTTGGTACTTTTTGTGTGTTGCTAAAACCGCAGATATACAGAAGGCGGAAGATTCTCTGATTCCCAGTCGCGGTGATCGCCGGCCGCCGATGATGAGCATTCTGAAAATGCTTAAGCGAGAAGTCAAACCAGAGCAGGTTTTGGAAACGGCACGGTCGGTTCCCGCAGCCGAGCAGAATTCGGCGCTGTTTTACGCCGAACTTTATGTGGGACTCTATTACGATGCACTGGGCGATTCTCAGTTATCCCAAGAACACCTCAAGCGATGCGTCCAAATGGGAATGGACGGTTATATGGCGGATACCGCGCGTGTTTACCTGCATCATCGTTTCGATCATGCCGATTCTACTGATGGTAACGCGCGGCGGTGATGCTTTCTGTGATCATGGGCGTGACCCGGCCCTTTCTTGACACTAACTGTAATGTACAGTTCGTCGGCGGATTTTCTGCATTCGCTACAGTTTAGCCAATCCAACTGCACACAGGCTCAAGAATACCTTGTCAGTCGCGTTTCCTCGCATCGCCTAAAACATCGAGGCAACGTTCAAGCACTAACATTTTCCAGGACCAGAAATGATGAATGCTCCAGGTTCGACCTTGCGTACCAATCAGCCCAATCGAGCTGAAGAATTCGAACAGTTCAAGCGTCGTATTCAAAATAAGCTGGTTGATAAGCTGGACCTGAGTCGGGTGGGCGAACTGAAAGGCGAGCAACTACGCCGCGAAATTCGCGTGGTTGTGGAACATCTGTGCGATGCCGAAAACACTCTACTGAACCGCGCCGAACGAGATCGTTTGGTCGACGAGGTCTTGGACGAAACTTTTGGTCTTGGACCGCTGGAATTGATCCTAAAGGACTCGATGGTCAGCGATATCATGATCAACGGTCCCAAGCAAATCTATGTAGAAAAAGGCGGCAAGCTGCAATTGACGGGCGTCGAGTTCCGCGACAACGCTCACTTGATGCAAATCATTGACCGGATCGTATCTAAAGTAGGTCGACGTGTCGACGAGACCTGCCCGATGGTCGATGCTCGATTGGAAGACGGCTCCCGCGTGAACGCGATCATTCCGCCTTTGGCACTCGATGGTGCAGCGGTCTCTATACGACGGTTCGGTTCCAACCCACTGAAGCTGGAAGGATTGTTGAACTTCAAAGCGTTAACGCCGGAAATGGTGATGTTGCTGGAGGGCTGCATTAAAGCTCGACTGAACATGATCATCTGTGGTGGTACCGGTTCTGGTAAGACGACTCTGCTTAACACTCTTAGCAGTTTTATTCCCAACGATCAGCGAATCATCACGATCGAAGATGCGGCTGAATTACAGTTACAGCAGGACCACGTGGTTCGCTTGGAGACACGACCTCCCAATATCGAAGGCACCGGCGCGATCACCGCTACCGACTTGGTGAAAAACGCGCTGCGTATGCGTCCTGAAAGAATCATCATCGGCGAGTGTCGAGGTGGCGAGACGCTGGACATGTTGCAGGCCATGAATACGGGTCACGATGGTTCGTTAACCACGATCCACGCGAATAATCCGCGCGACGGTGTGGCTCGACTGGAAACGCTGGTGATGATGGCAGGATATGATCTGCCGATCAAAGCCATTCGACAGCAACTGTCCAGTGCCGTGAACGTAATTATTCAGGCCAACCGTTTGCAGGGTGGACCACGCCGCGTAACGCATATCACCGAGATCACCGGTATGGAAGGCGAAACGGTTGTGATGCAAGACATCTTCCGTTTTGTGCAGGAAGGAATTGGCGAAGATGGCAGGGCTTACGGCCACTTCGCAAGTACCGGAGTGCGTCCAAGCTTCATGCACCGTTTGGAACAAGCTGGCATCCGATTACCGGCTTCCACTTTCCGCGAACGCGTTCTCATGAAAGCTTAGTACGGCTGTCTTGGACTCAACTCAGAACAGGATTAACCCATGCTTCCCATCATACTTATCGTCTCCGTAGGGTTAGGTGTTTCAGCGCTAATCGGCGGATTGGCCATCGCGCTGCGTCCTGCCGACGATCAGGTGGCCGAAGATCGATTGTCCGCTTTGACAGCCAGACCAACAGGTGGTGCTGGCCCGGAGACGCCTTCACTGCTGACGCGATCTCCTCTGGACGATACCAAGACCTTTGCCGAATTGGTATTGAACCGTTTTGGCAACATCTCCACTTTGATGGAGCAGGCCGATGTCAAGCTGACTGCTTCGCAGTTCTTGACGATTTGCGTGGGAACATTTTTACTCGGTTCGGTCATTGGGTTGGTTTCGCCACTGCCGAAGTATTTGTTTCCATTTTTTGGAATCGCATTAAGCGTCTTGCCAGTGCTGTGGCTGATTTTAAAACGCAACAAACGCATGAACGCCTTTACCAAGCAATTGCCGGAGGCGTTGGAGTTGTTAGGACGATCGCTTCGCGCTGGTCACTCGCTGGCATCGGGGCTTGGCCTGGTTGGTCATGAAATGCCCGCCCCCTTGGGCACCGAGTTCGCCAGAGCCTTTGATGAACAGAATTTAGGTCTATCCATGGACGAAGCATTGGAACAGATGAGTAACCGTGTTCCCAACTTGGACCTAAGGTTCTTTGTAACTGCGGTCATTCTGCAGCGGCAAACCGGTGGTGACCTTTCCGAAATTTTGGACAAGATTGGCCGCTTGATTCGCGAGCGGTTTAAGCTAGACGGGCAGATTCAAGCATTGACTGGTGAAGGTCGATTGTCTGGTATCGTACTATTGGCGTTGCCTCCAGTATTGTTCTTGGTGATGTTGTTCATCAACTACGACTATGCCATGGTTTTGTTCGTTGATGAAGGTGGCAAGAGGCTGTTGGCATTTGCTCTAGTGATGCAGGTGTTGGGCGCGCTGATGATCCGTAAGATTATTAACATTAAGGTGTAACCATGTTGGAAAGCTTACAAATATCTCCCGCTCTGGTTGCCATGGTAGCCGTGTTTGGAGCTTTTGGTGCAGTCGCTTGGCTGGTCCTGAACTATCTGTTCGATGACAAGCCGGCTCGTGCCGAACAGCGCCTGCAAGTACTAAGCGATGCTCGCAAGGGTAAGGCTGGCGAGAAAAAGAACGAAACGTTCACCAAGGCGATCGAGATGGCCACGCCTTCCTTGGCGAAAGCCCTAACGCCAAAATCCGAAGCGGAGATGAGCAAACTACGACAGACGCTGGTCGAAGCCGGCTTCCGAAGCGAGACAGCGCCGATGACCTTTTTGGCTATTCGAGTGGTGGTCTCGCTGGTCTTCCTGTTCATTGGTAGCGGTGCTTCGCGTTTTATGTATGGTCTGACAAGCACCGCTGGTATCCGTGCCTTTGTGGTCGGTGCTGTCGGTTTTTACCTCCCGATTTTTGCACTCGGCTATCTACAAAAGCGTCGCAAACAACAAGTCTTCTTGGGGCTGCCCGATGCTTTGGACCTGATGGTGGTATGTGTCGAGGCTGGTCTGGGCTTGGATCAAGCCATGCGCAAGGTGGCTCAGGAGATGCAGAAAAGCTTCCGAGTTATCGCGGAAGAGTTTGGCTTGTGCAACCTGCAATTGCAAATGGGTCGCGCCCGAAATCAAGTGCTAACCGATCTTGGCGTGCGCACTGGAGTCGATGAACTTCGAGCGCTGGCCAGCATTTTGATTCAGGCTGATAAATTCGGTTCCAGCATTGCCAACGCCCTGCGCGTGCAAAGCGACTCGATGCGAGTTCGACGACAGCAGATCGCCGAAGAAAAGGCAGCTAAAACGGCGGTCAAGATGATCTTCCCGCTGGTGCTGTTCATCTTCCCTGGAATTTTCGTGGTCTTGGTTGGCCCTGCCGGTCTTCAGATGGTTCGCGAAATGTTACCTATGATGGGCAAGTAATCTGCTACAGCAAGGTGACGCCGCGCCGCTTCGCCAGCTCTCGCATGGCTACTTGGAAGTAAGGGAAGGGCACTCGTGGATTGCGCTGCAGCGCCCACTTATAGACAGTATTGACCATGCTGCGCGGTACCGCGCCCTGATCCACTTGAGCTACCAAGTGCTGCAGGAATTCCTCCTGGTTTGGCCTAGTAGCCCGCAAGCCATTCCTAAGTTGATCCAGCAAGGGGACAGTCCTGCCCGTCTGACTGATACGATCCGCCGAGTTCAGGCTGTGTCCCTCTTGAGCCGACGCGGACACAGCCAATGTGGATATCGAACCCAACAAGAGAACAAAACCTTTGATTTTTCTAAGATCAATAGCCACCTGTCTCTCCTTAGGAAAAGTAGTGTCCTGTGCAGATAATCAGGGGTCTACACTAACCGCCACCGCTCTGACGATGATTTAAGCATTCCCTGCGGGGACATTCCCTGCGGGGACACAGCCGCACCACGCCCGGCCGCACTATGCCATCCGTAGCATGAATTAGTCAAGAGCGACTGGAAGGTCTGGATAAGCCAGGAAGGAAAGTGCAAACACGGAACCCAGTCAGATTCCGTAATGCAGGCAATAAGATTGGTGAAGATTAAAAATGTGGGCAACAAGCTAGCATTTGCGAAATGCTTGAAGTGTGGGCGAAACACCAGGTAGCAATTCGGTTCGACCACTACTTCCGCAACTCTTGGCAACGAAACTAAACGCGACCAAACAGATGCTCCCAGCAAGTCCAAGAGCATTCTTAGCTTATGTTCCTGGTCAAAAGAGAGTTAGGCTGAAGCCTTTTTCTTGGCAGATACCAGTAGATGAGCCATGCGGCTCTTGAGTCGAGAGGACTTATTAGCATGGATAATCCCCTTAGCAGCCGCTTTGTCCAATTGGCGAGCCGTCGATTGGCGTCGCTGTGCCGCTTCGTCTACGTTATTAGCTGCCACTGCTTCACGAAACTTGCGCAGAGCGGTCCTTAGGCTAGACTTTACCGAACGGTTGCGTTCGCGATTGACTAAACTTTGTCGGAGGCGTTTCTTGGCTCCTTCAGTATTTGGCATCTTTCGATCTCTTGTTTTCTCTTACACTACAGACGATGGTTACTGCAAATCTTTCGGTTAGAGCTGCGATAGCTCGCCCATTTTCGACGGCAAAAAGGGCTTAGTCCGAGCGAGAAAATACACTTGCTGCTGCCCGAATTGCGCATACGAGGCCCATATCATGTCCGATCCTGACTATTCTGTCCAGTCAAATTCTGGCTTAGCAGGCCAAGGAAAGTCCATCCCCGGGGACGGAAAGGTCTTTCTGGTTGGGGCTGGCCCGGGCGACCCAAGGCTGATTACCGTTCGCGGCCTACAATGCCTGCAAGTGGCCGACGTCGTATTGTATGATTGGTGAGCCAATCTAGCTCTACTGGAACAAGCTCCAAGAGCCGAAAAAATCAGCGTCGGCAAACACGGCAAAGACCCAATCTGGCAACAATCAGCCATCAATAAACGACTGATTGCGCTGGCCAGCGAGGGAAAGCAGGTTGTACGGCTAAAAGGGGGGGACCCAGCCGTCTTTGGTCGAACCGCCGAGGAGCTGACCGCACTTCAAGAGCGCGGTATAGCTTTTGAAGTCGTCCCCGGCATCACAGCGGCCTTGGCCGTTGCCAGTTACTCTGGCATTCCTCTGACTCACCGAGATCATGCATCCGCAGTAGCTTTAGTCACGGCCCAGCAACAGGACCAGCCGCCTCATGATATCGACTGGCGGGCCTTGGCCCAGTTTCCGGGGACACTGGTCGTCTATATGGGGGTGACGACAGCTAAAAAGTGGACAAACCAATTGATTCAGGCCGGAAAGCCCGGGGACACACCAGCAGCTATCGTGCGTCGCTGTACGTGGAACGACCAACGCATGATTCGTTGCACTTTGCTAGAAGTGGCCGATCACTTAACGCCAGCCAGCAAGATGAGACCACCCGTGCTGGTGGTCATCGGTCAGGCGGCCAGCCTCGGGACTCAGTGGAACTGGTTCGAGCGGTTGCCACTATTTGGCAATCTTGTCTGGTGGCCTGGACCGGTCGGACGCTACGAAGCCCTTCAAGAGCGTCTGATGGAGCAGGGGGCTCAGGTGATCTCACAACCGGTCATCGAATTGCAACCACCCAACGAATGTGAGCATTTGCAGGTTGCACTCCAGAAGCTGTTGCATCGAGAGCTTCAAGGAATAACTTTTTCCAGTCGTCACGGCGTTTCTGGATTTTTCGACTATCTGTTGTCTCAAGGATACGATGCCAGATTGTTGGCTGGAGTGAAACTGGCTGCTGTGGGACCTTCTGTAGGCGAACAGCTTGCCATCTACGGCCTTCGAGCTGACGTGATACCAGATCAACAATACAGCGCGGCCAGCCTTGTTGAGCTTCTAGTCAAACAGGTAAGTGGTCAGCACTGGTTAGTGACGACGACCAATCGCAGCGGCGACACGCTTGAGCGAGGTCTGCTGGCCGCCGGGGCTCAAGTCACAACCTGCTTGACCTATCGGTCTGTCCCCTTAGAGCAACCTAGCCAGGCGCTAGTAACGGCAGCCGCATCAGGCAATTTGCGATACGTTCTTGTCTCCAGTGGTGCCATCGCAGAAGGAGTTACTAAAATGCTTAGGCAAATTCCAAACGATGCGGCCGCTGTTGTAAGACCGATCGCTCTGGGGCAGCAAACGGCTGAAGCTCTCCAGGATTTGAAACTTCCCGCCGTCGCCGTCAGTCACAGCAATAGCATTCAGTCCCTGATCGATGCCTTGATCCGATACCATCAGAGCGTAAACAACAACGTTTAGGCCACCAAACGCCGATTAACTGGAGCATACTCGTTTACCGCCCAGCCGATAGTCACCGGCATCGGAATGGAATGTATGAGCTGGCACCTATCGGCTGGGCGGTAAACGAAAGAATCTGGTTGCCGCCATTGCGTGCAGACCTGGCGGAGAGAGAGATCAAGACGCTATTCTACTTTGTTTGTTGTGAAATAACGTTGATCATCGCTTCAGCAAAGACGGGCAGGTCATCTGGGAAGCGGCTGGATACAAAATTGCGATCGACAACAACCGGCGCATCAACCCAAATCGCACCAGCGTTTTCCAAATCATCCTTGATACCCAACGAACCAGTTACCTGAACCCCTCGATAGACGCCCGCCGAAATCGCCATCCATCCACCGTGACAAATTGCGGCAACACATTTACCATCAGCAGCGAATTGCCGAATTAGACTCTTCACCTTCTCGTCTCGCCTGAGCTTGTCGGGCATGAAGCCGCCTGGCAACAGGACAGCGTTATACTCAGTCGCATTGCACTGGCCAATCGAAGTGTCAGCGACGCAAGGATATCCGTGTTTGCCCAAATAGCTAACTCGAGCTTCTGGGCCCGCAACCACAACTTGGGCTCCAGCAGCCATCAATCGTAACTTGGGATACCACAGTTCCAGGTCCTCATAAATGTCCCCCACAAAGGCCAGAACTTTCACGTTGTGCAAAGGAAGTTGCGAATTCGACATATCCCATATCCAATCTATAGAACGATAGACAACTGAAGGCACTTCAAAACTGACGCGTCAGGCTAGAATTGTTTCAGACGCCGTAACGATAGCATACCAACTGCAAGCCATTTACCAAAGATAACATAAACGCAGGGACGGCCCCGCTTGTCTGACCTTCAAATGCCTGATCGTTTATCCATGAAACTACATAGAAAGTTCGAGGGATTTCATTAAGATAGTAGAGCAATGTTGGGGAGTCTCACGACAAGCCACCCTCCGACCTTTCCCTTGCACGATGAATCCCGCCGCTGAAAACGATCATGCCTACTACAAACTACTATCGATTTCCTTTCTTGGTGCTGATCTTCCTGACAAGCCATGTTGCCAATGCTCAGGAAGATCCCAACCTGGTCGCTCCTACCGATCCACTAACTGCGGATCAACAGATCAAGCAGTTTCATCTGCCGCCTGGGTTTGAGATTCAGTTGATCGCATCTGATCCAGATATCGGTCAGCCCACGAATATCCAGTTTGACTCTCAAGGCAAGTTATGGATCAACTCGACGCTGGAATATCCCTATCCGGTCGAAGGTCCAGGTCGAGATCGATTGAGCTTTATGGAGGACACAAATGGCGATGGAGTTCCAGATCGCATTCAAACTTTTGCAGATGGACTGAACATTCCCATTGGCGTTGCCAGTGTCCATGGTTCGGTGATCGCCTACAGCATTCCATCGATCGACCGATTCATCGACAATGACGGTGATGGCAGTTCGGATCACAGAGAAACTTTATTCAAAGGATTTGGCTTCCGCGATACACATGGCATGGCCAGTTCGTTTCGCCCCTGGATCGATGGATGGATCTACGCCTGCCACGGATTTTCGAACGACTCCAACATCGAAGGCGGGAACCAGTCGTCGGTGTCGATGAATTCGGGCAACACCTATCGCTTTCGCCCAGACGGATCGCGGTTGGAGCAATGGACTTGGGGGCAAGTGAATCCATACGGTTTGGCCTTTGATTCTTGGGGCAACCTGTTTTCGGCTGATTGCCACACCAAGCCAGCGTTTATGTTGCTGCGCGGCGCATACTACCACAGCTTTGGCAAGCCGCACGACGGATTAGGCTACGGACCGGAGATGATCGATCATTTTCACGGCTCAACTGGCATCGCTGGCATCGTGGCTTACGATGCCAAACATTTTCCGGCTGAGTTTCGTGGCAATCTGTTTATTGGCAATCCGGTGACAGGTCGAGTTAATCGAGATCGACTCGACTGGCATGGCTCCTCACCCAAAGCCATCGAGCTGCCCGATCTGATATCATGCGACGACCGTTGGTTTCGTCCCGTGGACATCACTCTAGCGCCTGATGGTTCGCTGTACATCGCCGATTTTTATAATTGCATCATTGGCCACTACGAAGTGCGGCTGAATCACCCACGGCGAGATCGCGAGCGAGGGCGTATTTGGAGGCTAGTTTACACTGGCGATGACAAATCGGCTCAGCCTGCCAAGCCGATGCCAAATCTAAAAAGGAGCGATGTGAAGGCGCTGATAGAACGACTGGGCGATTCCAACATCACCGTTCGCGTCTTGGCGACCAATGAATTGGTGGATCGCGTCGGCCAGGCGGCCGTAGGACCGGTACGTAAGGCCATTCAAGACACAGATTCTTCTCCTCAGCTTCGCGCGCACGCCCTGTGGGTTATCGAACGGCTTTCTGGACTTACGGCAGCCGAAGTGCGGTCACTTGCCATGGATTCCGAGCCTCTGGTACGAACGCATTTGGTTCGCGCTCTGGGCACTCGCCAGTCGCTGGGTGATACTCGCGCTACTATTTTAGATCGATTGACTCAGGATGATCACTCCACCGTTGTGCGTGCAGCCGCAGAAGTGCTGGGATGGCATGTGGATGCAGCCAATCTGACTCCGCTGATGGTTGCTTGGCAAGCCTCCGCCCGTGAGGACACTCATCGTATTCACCAGATTCGCATCGCATTGCGAAATAACTTGAAGGAACTGGGCGACTTCCCTAGTCGCGCAGGCAACTTTGCAGAAGCTGACGCCAAATCTCGGTTGCTGGACATCGCCTTGGGTATCAGCAATGCTGACTCGGCCGCCTTCGTTTTTGGTGTGATCAAGTCGTTCAAAGACAGGCATCCGCGCGAACGCGATTTGTACCATTACGTTTGCCGCTATCAAACTGAAGATCAACTTGGGGAGGTCTACCAAGTAGCCCGCCAGAACACGGCTGGAGACATCGGTCGCCAGTTAGAAGTACTGCGAGGACTCTACCAGGCAATCCAAGAACGCGGACAGCCGATCCCCGAAGAAGAGTTATCGCGGGCGACCGATGTGGCCAGAACCATGATCGAAGCGAAGGACATGGCCGCATGTCGCA
The DNA here is from genome assembly GCA_036804625.1 of Aureliella sp. Lineage (GTDB taxonomy): Bacteria > Planctomycetota > Planctomycetia > Pirellulales > Pirellulaceae > Aureliella. The sequence continues at coordinate 11,783 of DAIRSD010000110.1, forward strand.
CCGGACTCGAGTTCGCACGTGA
>DAIRSD010000111.1:0-11705 GCA_036804625.1 Aureliella sp.
AAGACATCGCAAATGACTACTTGGGTCTTAACAAAGCGGCTGTGATAGAGGCTGGGATGATCCCGCCAGGAATGGAAGGTTGCGAAGCGGGTATCGAATCGGTGCTTGTTCAGTTGGTAGGACCAGGCAAAGGTTTGGAAATAGTCAGCCGAGTCAATGCCATTCCCAAAGGCTCGCGTCTGGCCGTTTCCACCAACTTACTTGGATCGTTGATATCGTTGTGCATGAGAGCCACCGGGCAGGTGTCACAGTTGACCGGTACGTTGCAAGAGCCTGATCGACGCATCGTGGCTGCACGAGCAATTCTGGGCGAATGGCTGGGCGGTTCCGGCGGCGGCTGGCAAGACTCAGGCGGAGTATGGCCCGGAATCAAGCTGATCCAAGGTGCGCTGGCTACCGAAGGAGATCCCGAGCATGGTGTCAGTCGCGGACGCCTATTGCCTAACCACTACATCTATCCGGAAAGCGAGATCCAGCCAGCCACTCGACAGGCCCTGCAGGATTCTCTCGTGTTGGTACACGGTGGTATGGCGCAGAATGTTGGACCTATATTGGAAATGGTGACAGAGAAGTATCTTCTGCGTAGTCCGGCCGAGTGGCAAGCCAGAAAACAGGCGATAACCATTCTAAGTCAAATCGCTTCAGCCTTGCGGTCAGGTGATCTGCGCCAGGTTGGACATCTGACCGGACAGAACTTTTCGGGCCCGCTACAGCAGATCATTCCGTGGTGCTCCAATCAGTATACCGAGCGATTGATCCAGGCGTGTCGAGACCAATTCGGAGATCGCTTCTGGGGATTTTGGATGCTTGGTGGCATGTCGGGCGGCGGCATGGGTTTTCTATTTGATCCCGCGTGCAAAGCTCATGCATCGCGCTGGCTTGGCGAAACGATGCTAATCGCTAAACGCGACCTGGAGAACAGCCTACCATTTGCCATGAACCCTGTGGTGTACGACTTCGCCATCAACGATCGTGGAACAGAGGCCAAACTGGCACCTGCCAACAATCTACCAGCGGGTTACTACGAACTGATGGTACCTCAGTTGCTTAGACAGGACATGCAGTTGTTGTCTCCGCTGCGACGCGCTGAACTGGAGGAGGTTGCTCGAAGAAGTAGACAAATTCAGCCTGAGTACTCAAGCGATCCCTATCCTACAGACTCTAACCAAGATTTCGCGACTCGTCTGCTGCATCGCATTTTACCGACCAGCGGAGGTGACGCCCAGTCAAGCGACTCACTGGATCAAAGTTTGATCGACTATGGTTTTGACCGAGTGCAGCACGAACAACTGAGGGAAGATCTACTGAGCGGTCGATTGGGATTGGCTCAGAATCGCCTTGCCGCAAGTACATCCATCGAAGATGTACTGCCAGAGCATTACGTGGATTCTCGTCACGACATCGACGAAAGTTGGCAATATGCTGCGCATCAATCGATCTCCGAAGGCCAGGTAGCCGTCTTGACTTTGGCGGCAGGCGTAGGCAGCCGGTGGACTCAGGGCGCAGGAGTGGTCAAGGCTTTGCATCCGTTTAGCAAGATGGGTCAGCGACATCGCAGCTTTTTGGAACTGCACCTAGCCAAGAGTCGAAAGGTGGGTCAGCAGTTTGGATTCTATCCCGCGCACATCGTCTCCACCGGCTATCTGACCGACAAACCGATTAGGAAGAGGTTACAGCAAATCGACTATCCTGGCATGAAGATTGTTTCACCTGGAATGAGTGTCGGACTGCGAATGATTCCGACCTTGAGAGACCTGCGTTACGCTTGGGAAGAGCTGCCGCAGCAAATGCTGGACGAGCAGCAGGAAAAGGTACGGCAGAGCGTCAGGCAGGCCTTGCTACAATGGGCCGACAAATGCGGGCAAGCTGCCGACTATCGCGATAACTTACCCATGCAATGCCTTCATCCGGTAGGGCACTGGTACGAACTTCCCAATTTACTGCGCAATGGCGTATTGCGTGAATTGCTAAAGCAGCAGCCTCAGGTGCGCACTTTGATGTTGCACAATGTTGACACGTTGGGAGCCTGCATCGATCCAGATATTTTAGCTCGGCATCTTCAAAGTCGGGCCTGCCTGTCCTTTGAAGTTGTGTCACGCCGACTGGAAGATCGTGGCGGCGGATTGGCGCTGGTCGACGGTCGTCCTCGTTTAGTAGAAGGACTTGCTATGCCAAACGAAGAAGCTGAGTTTAAGCTGTCGTTCTACAACTCGATGACAACCTGGATCGACATCGACGGTTTGCTGGAAGTGTTTGGTCTCTCACGCGGTAGCTTGGATCAACCAAACGTTGTGGATCAAGCGATACGACAACTAGCGCGGCGTATGCCAACTTACATTACGCTAAAGGAGGTCAAGAAACGATGGGGCAACGGTCAGGAGGATGTATTTCCGGTGACTCAGTTCGAAAAGCTGTGGAGCGACATGACGGCACTGCCAGAGGTAGCCTGTCAGTTCATTGTGGTGCCCATGTTGCGAGGACAACAGCTAAAAGAGCAGACCCAGTTAGACGGCTGGCTGCGGGATGGTTCGGCGGCATCCATCGAGCAACTTTGTAGCTGGCAATAAATTGGAGCAATCCCAAAGCTTTTGCTGACAGTCGAGCTAGGGTACTGGATGGATTGGGCATCGTTCTGGTACTATACTGAGTACGAACGTTACGTCATCACCACTGATGGTCTCCACAGTGTGACAATCGGTAGGGTGATACTTGAACTATGACAAATGCCCCAAGGAACCTGAAACTATGTTGCTACGCAGTTGCCTACTAGTTGCCACGATCTGCTTGATGGTGACGCCTACGTTGTCGGGTGACGAGCCAACCGTCACGGACGTGAAAATGGCTAAGATTGAATACCGATTGCAGGGTGAGTACAAGGGGCAAATTGCGACGGATGAAGGGGAAGAGGTATGGGGCGCTCAGATCATTGCTTTGGGTAGAGACAAGTTTGATTTGGTAGGCTACCGAGGCGGCTTGCCAGGCGATGGCTGGAAGCGCGGAGACGAAACACGCACAGCCAGTGGGCAATTGGTCGATGAGACTAAAATAGAGTTTGATGTAGAGGAAGCTGTGTTGCAAGTCACTGAAGGCAAGCTGGAGGTTCTGGTCGGTGATCAGGTGATTGCAACTTTGCCTCGAGTCGAACGAACCAGCCCGACGCTAGGTAAGGAACCGCCTGCCGGTGCGACGGTTCTATTCGACGGCAAGTCGATTGATCAGTGGACAGGCGGCAAACTGGTAGATGGCCAATATCTTGGTGCAACCAATGTGACCAGCAAGAAGAAGCTAGGCGATCATCACTTACACATTGAATTTCGGACGCCGTTTATGCCCAAGTCACGCGGGCAAGGGCGCGGCAACAGCGGTGTGTATGTCCAAGGTCGATACGAGTTGCAGGTTCTGGATTCATTTGGTCTGGAAGGTGAAAACAACGAGTGTGGCGGCTTTTATTCGATCAGCAAGCCCAACGTAAATATGTGTTTGCCACCCCTGACTTGGCAAACCTACGATATCGACTTCAAGGCTGCCAAGTATGATGGTGACAAAAAAGTTACCAATGCACGAGTGACGGTGCGCCACAATGGTGTAGTGATCCATGATGACCTAGAACTTCCCAACGGCACTCCAGGCAATCAACCCGAAGGTCCCGGACCTGAGTCTCTGTTTCTGCAAGATCACGGCAATCCCGTTGTCTTCCGAAATATCTGGGTTTTGGAGAAATAATAGCTACGCTGCGACTGAGTAGAATCTTTCGGTTGGTTGACGACTCGATTTGGTAACGAACATGTGGCACAGCTTTCTACGAACTTTTGGACTGTTGACGCTAGTTCTAAACGCGATTTATTCTGTCCAGTCTTCTGAAGCTCCATCGGTCAAAATTGGCCAGTTCGCCCAGGAGAATCCTGTCAAGCTGACGGAACTGGCAGGACAATCGATCGTTGATGCTCGCCACCTGTTCTTGGATGCAAGTGGTGCGCTAAATCTACTGACTTCGGATCAACGTTGGGTGATGAATGATGCTGGTAGCTGGTCCAGGTCCGACTGGCCGATCTTGCCTGCCTGCAATCATGTCTTGTCTTTGGGCATGTACACGCTTCTGGCAACCGATCAGGGTCTGATGGAATGGCAGCCAGGATTGACGCCCAATGCGGCAGGACGAACCAACCCGGCAGGCTTAAGCGGAACAAAGGTCAATTTCCTCAGCCGTTCTGTCAGCGGAAAATTGGCGGCAGCTACCGATGTTGGCGTCTTCGAGACCGATGACCAACAGCAGTGGCAACCGGTGCCTGTGCTGGATCAAGTGGGCAGACAGTGGGCCGTACGCGATGTTCGAATCGTAGTCTATGATCACACCGATCAATTGTGGGTGGGGCAGACAGCAGGGCTAGCATGTCGCACTCAGCAAGGCTGGCGGTTCTATGAAGGACGGGACGGATTGCCCTACGCGGACTTTACCTGTGCAGCAGCCGGTCCCGATGGTCGCGTCTGGTTTGGCACAAAGATCGGCGTCGTGGGTTGGGACAACCATCGATTTTTTTACCGACAGGGTCAGCGCTTTCTGCCCGGTGATTCGGTCCGAAGCATTGCTGTCACTGCAGATGCGACCCCGTGGATTGCCACCGATGGCGGTGTGAGCAACTTGCAAAATCGCGATATGACCTTGGAGCAGAAGGCTGCTCATTATGAGGATCAGATCGATCGATTCATCAAGCGCACCCAGTATGGCTACACGTCCGAAGTCCAGTTGAAAGCTCCTGGCGACTTATCGGAAATCATTTACACCGACAGTGACAATGATGGTCTGTGGACCGCCATGTACGGTGCGTCGCAATGCTTTGCAACTGCGGTTACGGGCTCAGCCAGACACCGCGCGGCAGCCAAGCAAGCCTTGGAAGCTATTCGATTCCTACAGAAGGTGACGCAGGGCGGCAAGCCATCACCACCGCTGGGATATATCGCTCGCACCGTCTTGCCGATCACCGCTGATGATCCCAACCAGGGGCGATTGGAAGCTGATCGCAGGATGCAGGCGAAACATGACCTGCTATGGAAAGTGTATGAGCCTCGCTGGCCCAAAAGCGCAGATGGTCAGTGGTATTGGAAAAGCGATACCAGTTCCGACGAACTGGATGGGCACTTTTTCTTCTTACCATTGTACTACGACTTGGTGGCAGACACCGATGAAGAGCGAGAGCGAGTGCGTGAAGTCGTGCGAGATCTGACAGATCACTTGCTGAACCATAATTTTCAGATGGTCGATGTCGATGGCCAGCCAACGCGCTGGGCAATTTTCAATCCCGAGAACCTAAATCAGAATCCCAATTGGTGGGTTGGTCGAGGTCTGAACAGTCTGAGCATCCTATCCTATCTTACGGTGGCACAGCACGTAACTGGAGATGCCAAATATGGCCAGGCCATTGAAAAACTGCGCAAAGATCACAGCTATGAAGCGAACGCAATGATTGCCAAAGTTCAGTATGGAGTTGGCTCTGGCAATCAATCGGATGACGAGATGGCCATCATGAATTTTTACTCGTTGCTGAAGTACACTGAGGACCCCGGCCTTCGACAAACGATGCTCTATTCGATGTACACTTATTGGCGATTGATGGAGCCCGAACGCAATCCGTTTTTTCACTTCGCTTATGCGGTGTATGGCCGAGGTGAAGAGTTGCAGACCACTCATGCAAGATTTCGCATCGATCCCTGGGATGGCTGGCTGGAGGATTCGGTTGAAACTTTGAAGAACTTTCCACTCGATCGGCTCAACTGGGCACACCGCACCCGCCATCGATTGGACATTTTGCCGTTGCCACGTCAAAGCCGCGAGGAGCCCGGCGAGCGAATTCAGCGTGGTCGAGGGCACCTGATGGACGGCAAAGTATTACCGGTGGAGAATCGACATTTTAATCACTGGAATACCGACCCTTGGAGACTAGATTATCCTGGCGACGGTCGACAATTGGCCAGTGGTACCGTATTCTTGTTGCCTTATTACCTTGGTCGATATCATGGATTCATCGAAGAATAAATCGGAATCGACCATGATCGAACAGACGATTCAGGCTACCTTTGATCAGTTGGAGGACTGCTTGAAGCAGGCTCATGATCTGGTGCCGGTTGCCGATGCCAGTCAATTGATCACTCTGTTGCCGACGACTTCGGAAGAGAACCAGCGATTTATCGTCTCCGAGCTGATCAAATTGGATATGCAGGCCGCCAGCATGCAGGGACAGGTACGTCTGCTGGATTTCTACCTACCCAAGCTGAGCGATTGGCTGGGCAATGAGAATCTGTCCTTGGATTTGATTTTAGAGGAATTGCAAGTTCGTCGCGGTTCAGGTCAAGCGCCCAAGCTGAGCGAATATCAGAGCCGTTTTCCCTCGTGGGCCGATGCCCTGGCCGATTTTCGCTGGGATCAGGACAACAACACGGTTGCACAAAGTGTCAGTCGTACTTGGAATCTGCATCAAGGATTACCCGAATTCCAAGTCGGTCAAGTGGTAGACGACTTTCGCATCTTGCGAAAACTTGGACGCGGTGCCTTTGCTCACGTCTATCTGGCTCGACAAGAATCGATGCAGCGGCTGGTAGCCCTAAAAATTTCGTCGCGAGGCACCGATGAACCTCAAACGCTATCACAATTGGATCATGCCAATATCGTCCGCGTTTATGATCAGCGCATCTTGCCTCAGCATCAGATCCATCTTTTGTACATGCAAGTCGTACTAGGTGGTCCCTTGTCATCGGTAGTTACCGCCACCAAGCAAGAGCCTCTGGATCGATTGAATGGGCGCACGTTATTAGAGTCGGTGGATCAAGCCATGATGGCTGTCGAAATGCCTCCGCCGGATCGATCCAGAGGCAGCGACCTGACATCGCTAAGCTGGGCGGCTACCACAGCATGGTTGGGCGCGCAATTAGCCGATGGCTTACAGGCAGCGCATCAGCGTGGCGTCTACCACTGCGACGTCAAACCCGCCAACATTTTGTTGTCTCCAGAAGGAGTCCCCATGTTGGTCGACTTTAATGTCAGCTATAGCGAATCCACTCGGGACAAGGCGGGATCGATTGGTGGGACCTTGGCCTATATGTCACCTGAGCATTTAGCTGCGGTGGATCCAACACATGGCCAGCCCAAGACACCGCTGGATGGTCGAACCGATTTATACTCACTGGCTATCGTGCTATGGGAAGTGTGGCAGGGTCATAGGCCATGGCAATTTCCAGGCCAGGCCGAGACCTGGAAAGTAGCTGTGGCCAAACAGTCGGAGTTGCGTCGACAAGAGCCTCAGTGTCCCAGGCCCGATAGCAGTTCCGTAGGTGCTTGGCTGGAACGAGTTCTCAGGCAATCGCTAGACCCAGATCCTGAGCGACGGCCGAAGAACTGCGCCGAACTTTCAACTCGCCTGCGCCTGGCGACACACCCAGAACTGGCTAGCCGTTTTGCACCATCAGAAGGTAGCATCATTCATCGATTGCTGCGCTGGCCGGTGTTGCTGGTGACAGCAGCCATTATTTTTGCTTCCAACGGTTCGGCTGGGGCGCTCAACTACGCTTATAATCACGCTGTCATTATCCTGCAAAACTACGAGCAACTATTACCCAACTTTGTGTTTGTATCCACGGTGCTGAACGCCGTAGCCTTTCCTTTTGGAGCGGCGGTTTTGGTCTACTTCTGCTGGCGTGTGCGTCGAGCGCTGCGACGGGCGGCCAGCGGACTGCCAGCCAAACCGGAGGATATCGATTTTGTCTGGAAGTTCGGGCACCGAGCATCGGTGATCTGTGTTGTACTGTGGTTAATCTTTGGCATTTTGTTTCCAATGGCCATGAGCCGCTATGACTCGAACTTTCAGTGGGCACATTTTGTACACTTCTTTCTGAGCCTAGCCATCTGTGGTGGCATCGCGTGGATCTACCCGTTTTATGGAGTGTCCCTGCTTTCCACCTTGGTCTATTATCCTCAGTTGATCGCGCCTACGATGCAGGACGACCAATATGCACAACGAGCTGGCTGGCTAAAAAAATGGGCTGGATATTATTTGGTTTCAGCGGCGGCAATACCCTTGTTAGCCTTGGGTGTTCTCACTCAACGAACCGACGCGCCTCGAGATTTGGTGTTGTTGATCATCGGTCTAACTCTAGTCGCCCTGGCGTTCTCTTATCGCGCTCATCAGCGACTGATTCAAGTATTAGACCAGTACGCTGTGCTGCTGAGTCCGCAAAAGTCGGCCGGTACCGGTCGTTAATACGAACCGACGCCTGGATGTTCGCGGTTTTCCGGGAGAATATTAGCACAATCGTCAACGTCGTTCTAACCGATAAAAGTCGCTTCGACTGACTGCGTTTGTTGGCTGAAATGGCCTGACCAGCTTTGTTAGCTTGGCTGCTTCGCAGTTGCTGTGCGAGAATTGGATATTTGTGTTATCTTGGAGAACTTGTAAAAGGCTTTTTGGTTTGCAAAAAGTAGTACGGGCAGAGCCGCTGCTGGTCTCAACGTTACCAAATATCCTATGCACCGATACATCGAAATCGCAACGCAATGGCTACGGCGAGTAGTGACTCAGCCGTTGCAAGAGTTGGACCGCTGGCAAAGCGCAGTTCGATTTGCTTATGATTTGGGGCGGTTCGGGGCGCGGCAATTGCGTCAAGATCGTGCTCAGGATATGGCCGCCGCGCTCGCCTTCCACACACTGTTCGGTATGTTGCCGGTCATGGTGGTGATGACAGCTATTGTCAAAGCGGCCAATATGCAGCCCTACTTTCTTGGACCGCTGGACCAGATGTTCACTTTCTGGGGACTGAGGGAAGTCAAGATTCTGCTGCCAGGCGACGCGGAAGAAGCCACTAGCACTTTGTCCGTGTGGTTGATGGATCGAGTGCGTGAAGCGGAGAACGTCAATCTAGGAGCATTGGGTTGGGTCGGGCTGGGGTTGACAGTTTACGCCGCCATCAATCTGGTTGTAACCATCGAAGATTGCTTCAACGTCATCTATCAAGCTCCCGAGGGCCGTTCTTGGACTCGTCGCGTACCTCTGTACTGGTTTGTGCTGACAACCAGCCCAGTTGCCATTTGGGGCAGTACATACATCAACGGTTGGTTCGAACAGTATCTGCCACAAATCACCTCCAGCAGTTGGCTATCGACTAGTGCCAATATCCTTTGGAGTGTGTGTATTATTTGGGTGCTGATGTTCCTGCTTTATCGCATGCTGCCAAACACCATCATCTATCGTCGTCCAGCGCTGGTCGGTTCGTTGGTCGCTGCTTTATTGCTGGAGATCGGCAAACACAGCTTGGGCTTGTATCTACAGAACGCTCTTTCGCTCAGTCAGTTGTATGGCTCGCTGGGCTTGATTCCACTATTCATGTTTTGGGTCTATTTGATGTGGCTGGCGGTGCTGTTCGGATTGCAGGTCAGTTCGACGTTGCAACACTTGCGAGGCCGTCAGTTGGCTGAAATGCAGCAACAACGGCAGCAATCATTGGTGGTTGATCCTGGCATGATCGTTGTTATGATGCAACACGTGGCTCAACAGTATAGGCAGGGGAAATCAACCAACACAGAATCTCTCGCCAGAGCCACCAAGCAAAGCGAAGCGGTTACTGAGCGAATGGTCAACCGATTGGTCGAAGCCAACATGCTACGACGCTTAGACGAAACGGATCACCAAGTCGTCTTGGCTCGTCCGGCCGATACCATTTCTATCAGAGAACTTTTGGAAGTCGCTTATGCGGCCATCGATCGAGAGTTGGGACAGCAACCGGAGGCGACTCAGTTGCTGCTGCGATTGCGCGATGCGCAGACAAACGCCGTGGCGGACACTAAACTGCAGTCGTTGCTCGACGTGCCTAGTTAGGGTGTGGTCCGCATGACCAACTTGCTCGCGTAAAAACCTTCTGCATAACCTGAGGGCGCGTTGCATTCGATAGCGCGAACCTGCATCAGCCCTCGAAATGTCTCTGGCCGATACCAGGTTTTGGCTTGCTGCGAAGCATAGTGCGAAAGCAACAGATCAGATTTTTGTTGGGCGATTTCGGATGACAAGGGCATGTAGACGTTGGGCTGACCCAGATCGCCTTCGAACTTGGGGATCTCATATTCCCAAATCTGGTGATTGCGAAAGGCGTTCCATGTCAGTTCACCCAATAGTCGATGGTCTTGATGCCGATCATCGCGACGAGTCGTAAAGATCAGGTCGGGTGATTGTTGGATGGCAAGCTGGTGTAGATATCGTTTAATCTCTTGACCGTGCCAAGGGAAGTAAGAGTCTGGGAAGTCGGCAATATGCAGTCGTCCCGAGTTGCCGGGCAGCCAATCGTCAAAGCATCGCTGGGCTTCGATCTTTCGCTGGTCCGTTGCCGACAAAATTACCCAATCGAACTTGATTTGCGGGTTGACCTTGGCCATCTGCATCAGCGTTCCACCGCAACCAATTTCAATGTCATCCGCGTGCGCGGCCAGACACAAAATGTTTCGCAAGTTTCCTAGTGGCAGTTGATACAAGATATTTGACAACCGTACTGAGTCAGAAAGTGGTGGTTGGAATAGCAATTGGTGACGACGATTTACAATTGACGATAATACCCAAGTTCTCAACCAGCAGCCGAGGCAATCTGACGTTCCGGCTGGACGTTGCGATCGGTTCGCCAGACTTCCCAAGGAGTGTTTCCAGCAGCGTGCATGTCGTCTAACATCTGCTTCTCTTTGTAGGTATCCATACATCCGAAGAAGCCTTCATGGCGACGAGCGAACAACTTGCCATTCGCTATCAACCGATCAAAAGGCTCAAGAATCAGCTCTTCGCCGCTGCCCAGATAGGAAAAAATTTCGCTATTAAACACAAAGAAACCAGCGTTGATATAGGTGTTCGTCTCTGATACCGCCTCGACTCGCGACACCCGGCCATTTGCCTCGGCTGTCACGCAGTGAAAAGTCTGTGCTGGGCGCACAGTAGCGAACGTAGCCACAGCTTGATTGCGCTGGTGGAAATCGATCTGATCAGGCAGGTGCAGATCGCTCAGTCCGTCGGTGTAGTTTGCTAAGAAGGCTTCCTCGCCGGCCAGATGCGACTCGACCGCTTTTAATCGCTCGCCAATATTGGAGCGCATGCCCGTGTCGACAAAGGTGATGTTCCAATTCTGGATGTCGCTGTTAAGCAGTCGAACCGAACTGCCACCGCCGCTCATCACAAAATCATTGGACAGGCATTCGTTGTAGTTCAAAAAATAGTCCTTGATGGCTTCGCTTTTCCACCCTAGACAAAGTATAAAATCATGGTGCCCAAAATGCGCATAGTACTTCATCACGTGCCACAGGATGGGGCGATGCCCGACACATACCAGCGGTTTCGGAATGGCCTCAGAGTATTCTCTCAGACGCATCCCGAAGCCACCGCAGAACAGTACGACTTTCATTTCATGACACTTTTGAGTAATAGTGTGGCTTTGCTTGACGACCTGTGACAGGCACTTACCAGTCGTTTTCCGCCGCTCAGGCAGCATTAACTTACATTGGTTTATAGTAATTGGGTTACTGGCATTTCCCACCACGAATCAATCAGGAATTTTGATAGAATCGGCCATCAACCTCGGATCGCGACAAGACTAGAGGTAAATACACGAACCCGATGAGCATTTTGTGCTTGGCTTTGTTGTAATCCGTCGCCCTGATTACAATGGACCACTCGGGCTAACATACGTGA
>DAIRSD010000112.1:0-11657 GCA_036804625.1 Aureliella sp.
CATGACGGCATGTAGGCCCTGGCGCGACTGCAACGCATGGTGCGATTGGTTGAATCTCCCTACTCAACGCCACAAACCTTGGTTGGCGGTCCTCGCATGGACGGTGCCCTGGGGGCTTGTTCTGGACGCACGGCAACCACCGCCGCCATGGGCAAGGGAAGCACTCAGTTCCAGCATCTTGTTCAGACTGAAGTTCCTACCAGCCTACTGGCTGAATGGCTCGCTAAGTGGAACCAGCACTACAAACATGGTCAAAAGCTTCGAGTCAAACTGCGGCCCAATCGTTCGGGTTCGGATCTGCTAGAACTGCAGGTTTTGGGCGACGAAGATAAAAAAGTTGCCAACGTGATTTTTGCAACGATCCAGGACCGTCGTGGACGTACCATCTTGTCCGTTCGAGACCAAAACACGTTTGAACTATCCATGCGTCAAAAGCGACTGATGACTTTACTGCATCTATTCTTGATCCATCGGTACAAGGCGGTAGCCATTCATTACGTGACTCCTACTGACGATAATCAATATCAAACCGCCAAGATGCAATCGCAAGGCATCTACTCACAGGTCAACAATGAAGTAGGCGAGATCATCGTTGCGGATGTAAATAGCGAAGGTGTTGCCAAGTTGCTAAGTGCCGATGGAGTCGCTCTTGGTAATCTGATTCGTAAGTCTGCTTAAGAGTCTGTGTCGTTGGATACCACAGCGATAATTCGAGATCGATCGATCAGTCCAAGACCGTTGCGGCTGTCGATCGAGATCGGCAAGTTATCACCGATCACGAAATAATGATTCTCCGGTAGCCTGACCGGAGCGTGAAGACCGTTGCGGAGGTCTCGCTGGTCTACTTGCAGGTACAGATCACGATGAACCGTTAAGCGATCGATCGACAATTTGCCAGACAATAACTCAATCGAAAATCTTGTGGCATTTTCCGATTGATCTTCCGATGGGGCATAGTCTGTCGCAGGCCGCAATTCTACGGGCGTTACCCCATTCATTTGCAACCACACTCTTCCATCCCAGCCGCCCATGGAGATCTGCTTTGGCGATTCATCCGCGTAGACCAATTCCCCCTTGGCGAACTCTGCTAAATTCAGGCGAGCATCATTGGAGGCTCCTAAAAACAAATCAGCAGTGTACTGTACTCCCAGATATCGGCACTGAAGCCGCAGATGCGTTTCCCGTACTGAGGCGTGGCTGGCATGCGGTTGGTTTGCAAGCTGGTCTGAATCGTCACTCAACTGAATCGTCATCAATAAATCACTAACCGGGACCAGATTCATGGAGGTGGAATGATTCATGCAGTAGTCGTTCAGCACCGCAGAATAGGCATGGGGTCCAGTAGAGCTAACGGGACCGGTTATATCCAGCCAATTGCGATGTCGCCACTCTAGCCGGGTTGGTTCGCTGAATTGGCCTAACTTTTCAACGGCTACAAGCGACTCCAATGGCGCACTGATATCCACTTGATACCAATCACTCCGCGCATCGCCGGGAAATTGGCTGACGAGTACAGCTAATTGTCGCAATTGATCCATGCATTTTTGCAACTTCCGCTGGTTGATCCACACTTCGCCATCACGCATTTCTATGGTTTCGCCTGGCAGCCCCAAGACACGTTTTACTTGCAACTCTGACTGAGCTGACGACGCAGCTTGTTCATCGACCTGCTGTGTACCGCGAAAGACAACGCATTGCCAGCGTTGGATGGGTTGATCTGACGAGACAGCTCTTGCAAGCACGCAATGACCAGCCACTGGATGCTTGACTTGGCATTCGGAAGTGCCACAACTCGGGCAACTGAGCGGTAACTGCGAACTCAACGTCTCACGAGCGACCAACCAAGTTTGGCTACATTTGGGGCAGATACCTGTCGATCGCGGGCCCCATAGGCTTGGTGCCATGGAATTAGATTGAAGCTGAAACGCGAGATCGATGGTCGCGTCACCAGAGCTGTGAGGTCTGAAGCATCCTGAAATTGCTGCCAGCATCAGTGCTATTGATAATAGTCTATTCGGAGAACGTTCCCAAACGCCTGTCACACCGGATTCGGACGGATCGAGCGGCGAGGTTCCTTTGGGGATTTTCATCGGAATGCTTTTGGCTAAGGGCATTGGCCTTTGACTGCATCGATCTAGCGATACAATTGAGTAGTCCTCTTCGGTTTCTAAACTTTCGGTTCAGTTTCAGGCGGTTTTTATGAGTCAGCCAGGCGGTTCGCCAAGAACCCTATTTCGTAAAATTTGGGATCAGCATGTCGTACATGCGGAACCCAAACAACAGACAATTCTGTACATCGATTTGCACTTAGTACATGAAGTCACCAGTCCGCAGGCTTTTGAGGGGCTAAGATTAGCCGGTCGACCTGTGCGTCGTCCCGAGCGAACTATCGCTACGCCCGATCATAACGTGCCGACGACCAATCGCAGTCTGCCGATTGCCGATCCGATTTCCAAACAGCAAGTCGACACTCTGCGAAATAACTGTGCTCAGTTTGGCGTCAAGCTGTACGACTTGAACGACGTTCATCAAGGCATTGTACACATCATTGGCCCAGAATTGGGCTACACACAGCCTGGTATGACCATAGTTTGTGGAGATAGTCACACTGCGACTCACGGTGCGTTCGGCGCTTTGGCCTTTGGGATTGGAACCAGCGAGGTCGAACATGTTCTGGCAACTCAGACCTTGCTACAGTATCAGCCGCAAACGTATGAGCTTCGAGTCGATGGGCAATTGGCACCTGGTGTCACGGCAAAAGATTTGATTCTGTATTTGATCGGTCAGATATCCACTGACGGTGGCACTGGATATGTACTGGAATACACGGGCTCTGCCATTCGACAGTTATCGATGGAAGAGCGCATGACGGTCTGTAATATGTCCATCGAAGCGGGCGCGCGAGCTGGAATGATTGCCCCAGACGAAGTCACTTTTGAGTATCTGCGCGGGCGACCGTACGCGCCAAAGGACTTTGAAGCTGCCGTCAGCCGTTGGCGCAGCTTGCCCAGCGATGCAGGGGCCGTCTATGACAAAGTAAGCCAATTCCGTGGTCAGGACATCGAGCCGCAGATCACTTGGGGGACGAATCCTGGTCAGGTCTGTTCGATCTCCGGCCAAGTTCCAAGTCCGGCAGATTTCAAGGACGAAACGGAACAGAAAACCACTGCCGCTTCGCTTGACTATATGGGCCTTAAGTCCGGTACACCGATCAGCGCAATCGGAATCAACCGAGTCTTCATCGGATCCTGTACCAACGCTCGCATCGAGGACCTGCGAGCTGCGGCTAAAGTTGTGAAAGGATATCGAGTCCATTCTAACGTTCACGCAATGGTTGTGCCCGGCAGTGGATTGGTCAAGCGTCAGGCAGAGGCCGAAGGGCTGGATGCGGTTTTCCGTGAAGCCGGATTCGAGTGGCGTGAAGCCGGTTGCAGCATGTGTCTGGCGATGAATCCCGATCGCTTGGAACCCGGTGAGCGATGTGCTTCAACCAGCAATCGAAACTTCGAGGGCCGACAGGGCAAAGGTGGTCGGACGCATCTGGTGTCACCAGCCATGGCAGCGGCTGCGGCGATTAAAGGACATTTCAACGATATTCGTCAATGGGATTATAAGGCTTAGGGCCTGGAGGTAATTTTTCGTGCGCGCTTTTACAATTCATGAAGGTCTGGTGGCCGCGTTAGATCGCGCTAACATAGACACCGATCAGATTATCCCCAAACAGTTTCTGAAGCGTATCGAACGCACAGGGTTCGGGCAGTACCTGTTCTTTGATTGGCGATTTCGTGATGATGGTTCAGACAATCCGGATTTTGAACTAAACCAGCAAGCGGTGCGGGGGGCGTCGATCTTGCTAGCACGCCGGAATTTCGGCAGTGGTTCCAGTCGGGAACATGCCGTGTGGGCACTGGATGACTTTGGGTTCCGCGTAGTTCTGGCTCCTTCGTTTGCCGACATCTTCTTTAACAACTGTTTTAAAAACGGTGTCTTGCCGATCAAACTGTCTGAAGATCAAATTGAAGAGCTATTCGAGCGATTCGCACAGAATCCAGGCTATCGCCTGAGCGTCGACTTGAACACCTGCACTGTCAGTGACTCAAAAGGTCTGAAATTCGATTTCCAGGTTCAAGAGTTCCGACGCCACTGCTTGCTCAACGGACTTGACGATATTGCCCTGACTTTGCAACATGCCGATAAGATCTCAAAATATGAGTCAATGCATGGTTTGGTATCGTCAGCCCACTGAGCCAGAGACCTCAATCCCAGCGTTCTAGAAACACTTGCTTAGCGGTTGCACTTCCCAAATCACCCTCCTTCGCATGCGACTGTTTGCGTGCTTCCTAGCCGAGAATACCTATGAACTTTACGTTAGCCCTTCCAAGTTTCTTCCATCAGACACTTTCGTCCGCACAGCCATTTTTGGTGACACAGGAAGCACTGCCTGCTTACACACCATGGATTCGTGCCTGGGACGACGACGATGATGATGAGGACCTGGACGATGAAGAAGAGGAACTTGACACGGCCGATCCTGAAGGTGATATCGTCGCCCCATCACGCCCTATCATCGAAGAGGAGGAAGAGGAGGAAGATCCGTTTGCCGATTTTGATGACGATGATTTTGATGATGAATTAGTCGACGACTTCGAGGAAGATCTAGATGACGACTACGAAATTGAACCAGACGACAGCGATATGTTCCCGCTGGAAAAGGATGGTGATGAAGACTTGGATGACCTGGATCTATTGGATGAGGAGCCGTAGAGTAGACTGGAGGCTGGAGGCTGGAGGCTTCAGTACTCAGTACTCAGTACTCAGTACCGCCTAATGCCTAATGCCTATCGCCTCTAACAAATTGGAAAAACAGATGAACCAGATTGAGCATGATGTGCTGGTGGTGGGCGGTGGTCCCGGTGGTTATGTGGCAGCTATTCGAGCTGCTCAACTGGGCATGAACACCGCCTGTGTGGACGAAAACCCTGTGTTCGGAGGAACCTGCTTGCGAGTTGGCTGCATTCCCAGCAAGGCGCTGCTGGAGTCCAGCCATCTCTATCATGTCGCTCAGCATGAACTGTCCGCTCATGGTATTCAAGCTTCGGGCACGCAGTTGAACTTGGCCGCCATGTTAGCTCGCAAGGACAAAGTGGTCTCGCAATTGACCTCGGGCATAGCCATGCTTTTCAAGCGAACGCAAGTCCAGGGTTACAATGGCAGGGCAAAGCTGGTCGGTCCAAACACGGTGCAGATTCTGACCACCAGCGGATCACAGATGGTCAAAGCCAAGCACATCATTCTGGCAACTGGCAGTCGGCCAACCACCATGCGAACGGTTCAGTCAGACGGGCAATATATCGGTGATAGCACGATGGCTCTGAACTTCACTCAAGTTCCCAAGCACCTGGTGGTCATTGGCGGCGGCTACATCGGACTAGAATTGGGTAGTGTCTGGAAGCGACTGGGCAGTCAAGTTACAGTGCTCGAAGCGCTGGATCGTATCTTGCCGGGCCTAGATCAAGAAATTGGTCAGCTCGCGCATCGCACCTTTGAAAAACAGGGCATCCAGATTCGTACCGGCAGTTGGGTAACCAGCGCTCGAGTGGACGGAGGCCAGTGCGTTGTCGAGTGCAAGGAGTCTCAGCCAATTCACTGCGATCGAGTCCTTTTGTCTACAGGCCGCACCCCCTGCTCGGACGATTTGGGACTGGAGACCATTGGCATCCAGGCTGACAATCGTGGATTTGTCTCTGTTGATGAGAACTTTCGTACTTCGGTCGCAGGCGTTTATGCCATCGGCGACTTGATCGGTGGTGCCATGCTGGCGCACAAGGCCAGCGAAGAGGGGATTGTCTGTGTGGAACGAATCGCAGGCATGAAAAGCCACGTAAATTATGCAGCAATTCCCGCAGTGGTTTACACACACCCAGAAATCGCCAGCGTAGGTCAGACCGAGGAGCAGCTAAAGGAATCAGGCATCCCCTACAAAAAGGGCATATGTCCCTACGGAGCCAGCGGTCGCGCACTCGCGCTGGGGGATGCTCAGGGCCGAGTCAAAATACTGGCACATGCCGAGACGGATCGCGTTCTGGGAGTCCATATCCTGGGTGCCCATGCCGGCGATTTAATCGCCGAAGCGGTGGCGGCGATTGAGTTCGGAGCCAGCAGTGAGGATATCGCAAGAACCTGTCACGCGCATCCAACACTTTCTGAACTACTGCACGAAGCCGCTCTGGCAGTAGACAATCGCGCGATCCACACCACCTAGATCAAACTTTGTTGCTGTGACAGAGGTTGTGCTATTATTTACTTGTGTTCGGCTCGCTTTTCACTTCAATCATTTGGAACGGCAAGCCCTTGATGGCGGCACCTGGATTGTGAAAATGCATCCCAGCGTAGGGTATTGAAATCAGCTTGCGGTGAGTATGACCGAAATAGACGTGATGGATACCCGTTTCGGCACCCGCACCTTGCGATTCCAGATAGTCGGTCAGTCGCTGGAGTACTTGATCGCGTCGCTTGGCCATCTTGACGACTAGTCGGTGTACATTAGCCTGCACAGCCATGTCGTAGATCGTATGTGAGATCTTCGCTGGCGGGCGTCGCAATTCACCAGCCAGCCGCTTGGCATCCAAGATGGCATGATGCGTTTGCCCAGGCAGAATCCGTGTGTCGACGATGTCGCCATGCAGAAAAATATTGTGGTCCAGTCGAAGTAGATGACGGTGCCATGACAGGTGCGGCGCAGATTCACTTAACCGTTCCAGCGCCTGAACAAACTCGGGATGGCAGTCATGATTGCCCAGTAAGTAGTGAAACTGGCAATCGCTGTTTTGGTCCAATAAACGCTTGAGCCACTGCACGCTATCATGCACCGCATCGCCGCGCGACAGTTGTGTGCTCCATCGAAAATCAAAGATATCTCCACCCAACACAAACGTATGCGACCGCTTGACCGCCATTCGTATCGCCGATTCCAGCAGCGGAGCCGATGAACGACGGCTGAACAAATGCAAGTCCGAGACGAACCAAGCCGTTTTATCTTCGTTCATGCCAATGAATTGCCAATCAACAGAATCAACAAATTTTCAATTTTCTGAATTATTCATTGCTTTGCAGAGTTTCGTCCCTGTTTACGGTGCTTACAGTTTTGCGCCCTGCATTCTGAAGATCCACTCCAGCGATGTATTCATCAACTGCTCACCGGCCCCCACCGCCGCTGGAGCCACTTGCCGATCGGCTCCGTATCCACCTTCGGCAGCCCCTTGGATGGTCGGGAAATACTGGTGATATCCGTTACAATAGCCAAAGAAAAACAGTTGATCGACGTTAGCCCGCTGACGCAGGTCGATTGCATGCTGGCAGAAAAATTCCCCTGATGCACCCACCATCGCGATGCGTCCGTTTAGGACAGCCACAGTGATGCGGGGACGAACGCCATCCACATATTCGGCTACAAAGCAGTTGACCAGTTCTGGAAAAAACGCTGCCGTGTACGCGGCTCGGACCAGAGGGTTGTTTAGGTCGGTGCGAGGAGCAAAAGTGAATCGATCCTCACGCACTTTCAGCGAAGGTCGCTCAACCGGTTCGCACTTAAGCGTCTGGGCTAGCTTGACAACCTCTTTGCCCAGTGCTCGACCATACTGGTTATGGTCTCCATGTGGTCCTCGATTGGTCGACAGATCGCCAGCCGCACCCTGCATAAATACGGCGACACCTCCCAGGCTGGCTTCAACTTCAGTTCGCATCGCTCCGACAAAATCCGATGAAAACTCGTTTAACTTGTCGGGCAGGCTAGTCGGGTGCGCAGCGAAGTTAACCAGTGTAGCAATGGACTTGCCCGTCCCAGCATCCTGCAGTCGAAGCACGGCCAAGCTGCGATCCAAAGGAGGCGGCTGCTTTTTCGAGTGCCTATTGCGATTAAAGCCGTCTAAATCCAAGGAACCCGTGGCTAGAGTGGCCGTTACCAGATCTTTATCGGCCTGCACAATTGCGTTGACAATGGCATCTTCCATCTGTGTATAATATCGAAGTGCGGCATCGAATTTACCTGGGCCTTGACCGGCTTGATCGGTAAACTCCAGCACGGGTCCGTGATGCGTGTGCGATCCGGCCATCAACGAATATTCAATTCCTGCTTGCTGCTTGATGCGTTGACGTATCCGCTCCATGGATTTTTCGCCAGGCGAACGCCCTAAGTCCAATCCAACGATCGCCAGCTTGTCTTGACCAGCCTGCAGCACAATGACCTGAGCTTTTAGCGGGTCCAGCGTTCCAGTCGACAACGAATCTTTGCGCGACCCGTATCCCCACATCGGAACGGATTCCTGAGGCGTCACGTCCGCAGTCGCCGCGCCAGCTTGAAATACGGCTTGATCTTCTGCTGAAAGTTGTGCAGCAGTAAAACCGAAGACCATACCTATCAACAATCCAGCAGCTTTAGTTTTCATGTGATTTTCCACTAATCGTTTAACCTTGAGAGTAACTTGAAATGTTACGTAGTATCATATTCAATCGGCGATCGATTTATAGCCCTTCGGGCAACATTTCATCGTTTGTGGTCTGCGACGGCTTTTAATTGGCGATTGTGTTACTGTCTTGGAAGCTGAAAGGATTCCAGAATCGCTCGAATGTCTCCAATAAAACGTGCAGCACCAACTCCGTTGATAATTCGATGATCAAAAGTCATCGTGGCCGAGACAGTTGGCTGGAACATGAACCCCGAATCGGCGGGCACCGCTTGTTGATAGACTTCACCAAAGGCCAAGGTGGCAACCGCTGGTGCTACGATAGCGGGAATGCCTACCCGGATGCCTACTTTTCCGATATTGGAAATGGTTAGCGTCGTCGACTCATCAGCCTGATCGTGCCCACTCTGAGCCTCCAATACCTGTCGCTCGTAGGCTTGAAAAAATTCGCCGGCCGTCATTGCGTCAGCCTGTCGAATGACAGCGGTTGCCAGTTCGTCGTTGGGCAAGGCAACGGCCACTCCAAGGTTGATGTGACGAAAAATTTTTAACGATAGTCCATCCGGTGTCAACGAACTGCGAAACTTGGGATGTTGTTTCATCGCTTGGACCACCGCCCAACATGCGATAGCAAATCCGGTTGGCCCATTTTGATCTCGCATTTCGTGTCGCGCGGCCTGAACTCGCGTCCAATCGATCTCGGTCACCACCGTCACGGGGACACAGATGGCCGCTCCGCGACTCAGTCGGAAGTTCAGCGCTAGTTGAGATTTTGGCAGTCGTTCCAGAGTGTACCATTCATCGTCAACTGGTTTGCCACCCAACATGGCCAAATAGGCGTCTACGTCTTCAGGCAACATCTTGTCGCCGCGTGTAGGAATGCGATGTGCCTGGTCAATCAGATTTCTGTCACGCAGGTATTTGCGAGTTCGTGGAGGAATCAAAATGCCGCTGCGCGATTCGGCTGGATGAAGCGGAGAAGAAAGCTGCTGCGATGCCGGCTCTTCCGATTTCTTGCTAAGCGAGTCGTTATAGGTTTGACCGGTAGTTTGCACAGTTTGATCTGTGGGCGAAACTCCGGCAACTTCTGCAACATCAGCAGGCTCGGTCACTTCGATCAGCCCAATTTCGGCACCGATAGCCAAAACACTTCCCGGCTCGGCCATCCACTGAACCAGCACCCCCTTGCACGGCGACTCAACTTCGGTTGTCGCCTTGTCGGTTTCCATGGTGTAAATCGGTTCATCGCGTTGGATAGCGTCGCCTGGCCGTTTCAGTAGGTCGACAAGCAACGCTTCGTGAAGACCTTCGCCAAGTTGCGGTACGCGTAAGGAAATGACGGGCATAGTGATTTAGTACTCCATGACTGCATGCAAAGCTGCCACAACACGCTGCTGATCCGGCAGAGCTGTGAATTCGTAGATTGGATTGTAGCCGATGGGAATATCGCACTTGGAAACCAATTGCGGCGGGCTGAGCAATTGATAGAAGCTGTCGGGATCGGACAGGATTTCGCTGATGATCATTTGTCCCACGCTGCAGGATCGACCGTCTTCCTGGACGACTACCAGCCTGCCCGACTTTTGCAGGGACTTGGCGATCGTCGGGCGATCCCAGGGCTGGATAGATCGCAAATCGACAATTTCAACAGAAATGTCATCGTGCAGGAGATCGGCTGCCGCTTCCGCGATTTCGACACAGTTGCCCCAGGTCACCAAAGTCACATCTTTGCCTGAGCGTCGGATCTTAGCGCTGCCCATCTCAATGGCACTCCATGGCTCAGGTGACTGCATCGGCTGTCGCAGCAGATGTTTGGGGATCAAAAATAGAGTTGGATTGTGACTGTGCATGGCCGTCCACATCAGACCGGCGGCATCTTCAGGCGTACTGGGTACGACCACCTGAATGCCCGGCGCGTGAGCAAATAGAGATTCGTTAGCCTGCGAGTGCCACAAAGCACCTCCAGGAAGATAGGCTCCATAGGGCGCATAGAATACGACTGGACAGGACCACTGGCCACGGCTGCGCCAACGCAGAGTCGCCAAGTTTTGCAGAATCTGATTCAAGGCCGGTCCGACAAAATCGATAAACTGGAACTCGAAGATCGGACGCATCCCATAGCAGGCCATTCCAATACCCACTCCGGCAATCGTAGCCTCGGCAAGCGGTGAATTGAAGACTCGATCCGGAAATTCCTCAGACAACCCGGTAGTGAGTCCAAAGACGCCGCCCTTGGGTGCCTGGATATCCTCGCCAAACATGACGAAGCGGTCGCTACTGGCCAGCCCCAGTCGAAAGACTTCGTTCAGTGCATCGACCATCCGAGGTTTTCCGCTTATCAATAGCGATGAAGCACAAGGGCTATTGGAGTCTGCTACAAGCTGATCCAAAAGATTTTCTGGCTTGGGATCGGCCTCCTGCTGCGCCGCCCAGTAGTCTTGATCCACCTGCAAGCTGATGTCAGACTGGATCTGCTGCCACTGATCGACGGTCAATTGTCCTGCTACAATCAATTCCCGAGCATAGACATCCAGCGGATCACGCGACTGCATGGCTTCGATTTCGTCCAAGGGGCGATAGATACGCTGGTCGTCGCTGCTGGTATGCGAACACAGGCGATCAAGCTGAGCCACTACGACCGACGGACCACCGCCGGTTCTTGCCTTGTGAAACACAGGTTGCAACGAATCGTAGACCAAGTCCGGGTGACGACCATCCAAATTCACCACAAAATCTTTGCCAAAGATCCCCAGTTTAAAAGGGTTTAGCTTTTCGGTATTCGTACTGATTCCGTAGTTGTTATCTTCGACGATAAAAACGATGGGCAATTGTCGCTCGACGGCAAAGCTGACCGCTTCAGCAAATTCCCCCTGGCGGGAAGCCGCATCGCCGATGGTTGCCAGAACGACGTTAGGCCGATGGTCTAGCTGCATAGCCCAAGCGACGCCACAAGCGGGCAGGCAATTGGCACCGGTTGGCGTGGGGACACTCCAAATATTCTTTTCACGATCCGAGAAATGCGCTGGCAACTGACTTCCCGAGCTCGACGAACCAATGTTAGCTAAGTAGGCGCTGGCCAGTAGCGCGTTTGAAACGCCGCGTGCCAAAACCAACGCTCGGTCACGGTAGTAGGGAAATAGGTAGTCGTCCGATTCCAACAACCAGGCAGCGGCCGCAAGAGCCTCGTGCCCCCAC
>DAIRSD010000113.1:0-3126 GCA_036804625.1 Aureliella sp.
CGTTCGTTCTTGGATAAACCGCTGGAGTTCGCCCGAAAACCTGACATTTACACCTTCTGCCATAAGATTATCCTCCTCCCATAAGAGTACCTTCCGTCCCACATCGCGTCAATATTGTGGGACACCGTGCTTGACGGCCGCAGGTGCTCGCAGGTCGATGAAACGTGTAAGAAGATTACGAATCCTGACAATTTCTCGCGAAATACCAGAAATTCGACGACGGCGTGTATTGTATCGCGCTTGGCTAGACGATTGGCCGGGGACAGTCCTCCTTAGATTAGCCGGGGACAGTCCTCCTTGGCAGGGGTAGGGTACCATGGGACCATGCTGCTACCGGCGTAGTATGCACCACTAAGTACTCAGAAATCCCCAGCAAAGGCATGGGATTGGGCTTTACGCCGCTTTGACGATGGGTAGATCTAGGCTTTGTGAAGGCAGGATGACCATTGGGCCCCCTTGTGTTCCGCTAGCAATGACGGTGGAACGGCTATGAGCCAGTCGATTCAACCAGCCTCCCACTGGACCGGATGTCGGTCGATCTAGGTCGATGCCGCCATCGACAATGATTAGATCGGACGGGCTAAATTTGTGTGCGACTCGGGGTACGGCAGACTGGACCGTACCTGGGATCAACGATGCCTTAAACCCAAGCTGGCTGGCAATGCGATGCGCTTCTTTGAGCGTTAGGTGTACCCCGCTGGTTGACGATTCGAATTCGTCAACGCCAATGTACCTTAACTGCTCGACCCCTGGTGCTAAGTTGACCAACTGGCTGATTCGCTGCATGCGCTGGCCCGAACCGACGCCTATTTCTAACACCGAGGAAATAGGGTGATCGATCAAGAATTGATACAAAACCCGCTGTTCGACGGGTTTAGCAAACTTAGTCCAATACAGACGCGAAAACCAGCTCCGCCGGCCCATAGCAGTTGCACCTATAAAAAATGGCTTCCCTTCCATTCAGCTTTACAAATCCTGATATTCGGCTGAATGCCACCGCAGCTTCAATCGTTGACTGACATCTGATCGAACTTGACGCAGCTTCTCAGGTTTAACGTTACAGTCGCTTCGAAAGTATCGATCAGTTTGCCAGAAACATTGCGATTACTGAGGCTGTAATTGAGAGTCCGTCGTTCGCTTGCGCCGGGTGCGGCGATCGATGGCGGCTTGAACAAAGCTTGCAAAAAGGGGATGGGCTTGCGTTGGCTTGGACTTGAATTCTGGGTGGAATTGGACCGACAAGAACCAGGGATGATCAGGCAATTCTACGATTTCCACTAAGCTGCCGTCGGGACTTGTGCCAGCAAACGTCAAGCCGTGAGCTTCAAACTGCTGTCGGTACTGATTGTTAAACTCGTAGCGGTGCCGATGCCTTTCGGCAATTTCGGTCTGTCCATAGGCTTGCATCGATCGAGAGCCATCCAGCAGCGTGGCCTTCTGACTGCCCAGTCGCATGGTGCCGCCCAACTGGGTGATCTGTCGCTGTTCATTCAATAGGCAAATCACGGGATGCGAGCAATCTTTATCAAATTCGGTCGAGTGAGCCCCGGACAGTCCTACAACGTTTCTCGCAAATTCAATAACGGCGCACTGCATGCCCAGGCAAATCCCAAAGAACGGAATTCCCTTCTCTCGTGCATAGCGAATCGTCTGAAGTTTTCCGTTGATTCCTCGCTCACCAAAACCGCCAGGCACCAGAATTCCGTCGTAGCCAGAAAGTAAAACTTCGGCACCTTCGTTCTCAATGTCCTCGCTTTGAATCCGACCGATGCGAATCTGTGCATAGTGATGAATGCCAGCATGGTCCAATGACTCGTAGATCGACTTATAAGCATCCTTGTGTTCAGCGTACTTTCCGACCACCGCTATGCTGATCTCGTGCTTCGGGTTGCGAAGTCGATGCAGGATCTCTTCCACCGGTTCCAAATTGGGTGGGCTGGTGGCTATCCCCAATCGATTGACGATAAGCTCGTCCAGTCCATTGGATACCAGACTGAGCGGCACTTCGTAAATCGAAAAGTCTTTATCTCGCTCCTCGACCACTTCTTGCGGTTTCAAATTGCAAAACAGAGCGATTTTATCGCGTTCGTCTCGAGAGATCGGCTGTTCGCAGCGACAGATAAGAATATCGGGTTGAATACCGATCTGGCGGAGCTGCCCTACGGAATGTTGAGTGGGCTTAGTTTTCAGTTCGCCAGCCGCTTTCAAATAAGGCACTAGTGTCAGGTGTATGTAAAGACAGTTTTCGCGACCAACGATCAGCGGAAACTGCCGAATGGCTTCCAAGAACGGCAGGCTTTCAATATCACCCACAGTGCCGCCAATTTCAGTGATGACCACGTCGACGTCTGGCGAGCCTACTTTGCGAATCACACTTTTGATCTCGTCGGTGATATGTGGGATCACCTGCACCGTCTTGCCCAAGAACTGTCCCTTGCGTTCTTTTTCGATCACGGATAGATAAATCTGCCCGGTGGTGTAGTTCGAATCTCGCGACAGTGGAGCCGCAGTAAATCGTTCGTAGTGTCCCAGGTCCAAATCCGTCTCGCTGCCATCATCCAGCACGTAAACTTCCCCGTGCTGGTAGGGGCTCATCGTACCCGGGTCCACGTTAATGTAGGGATCCAATTTTTGCATTCGGATCTTCAGACCGCGAGCTTCCAACAGCATGCCTATCGACGCACTAGTCAATCCTTTTCCGATCGAACTGACCACACCGCCGGTTACAAATATATGTTTGGTCATAACTGGAATATCATTCCTACTGATTCAAAATTCTTCGTGGAAGTCGCTGGATTTTTTTGATGGTTAGGTACCAAAGGCCATCCGTGAACTGCTCTGCTCATTCTAACCAAGCTTGTATAGGTAAGCCATGCCTGACGCTGATAGAAAGTCTAAGAGAAAAGCTCAGAATTTCCCCAATGGTCGGTAACAGACGCAAGCGCTCGAATGAGCTATAATGTGCTGGCAATGAACGCGTTCGGGGTGTCGTGCGCGGGGCCAATGAAATGGCATAGTACCCAGTTCTGTCACCATCATATTTTCTCGATTTTTCTACCTAGTTGAATCATGCGCAAAGTTCGGAATGGTGGCGGCTGGGCCGCGATTCGATATTCACTGGCCAAG
>DAIRSD010000113.1:3136-11651 GCA_036804625.1 Aureliella sp.
CAGGCCCGAGACCAGCCCCGTCTAGGCATTGACCCAACCGGCCCAGGCCGCGACGACCACGACCTTGCCCTCTATCTCGTCTGCCGTCGCCGCGGCGCCGTTGACCCAGTCGCTCAGGCTCGACAGGCTGGAGGCGTGTGGAAATTCTACAAAGCCCTTCGAAGTAAAAATGCCTGCAAGACGTGTGCATTGGGAATGGGTGGCCAGCGCGGCGGGATGGTCAACGAGCAGGGGTCTTTTCCCGAAGTGTGCAAGAAGTCGATGCAGGCGATGGCCTCGGATATGCAACCGCCAATTACCGCTGATTTTTGGCGGCAGCACAGCCTAAGCCAGTTACAAGAATGGACTCCACGGCAGTTAGAGACGTCGGGGCGATTGATTCAACCCGTGCTTTACACTCGCGGTTCTAGTCACTTCCAAACGATCACTTGGAAAGATGCCTTGGATCGTATCACGTCGAAATTGAAATCGCTATTGCCCGACCAAACGTTTTGGTATTTCAGTGGTCGCAGCAGCAATGAAGCCGCCTTTCTCTTGCATTTACTGGCAAGATTGTATGGAACCAATCATGTGAACAATTGCAGTTACTACTGCCACCAAGCTAGTGGCGTGGGACTTGGCAAGTCGCTTGGGACGGGTACAGCTACGGTCACGTTAGACGATATCGATCATTGCGACTTGATATTTGTCATCGGAGGGAACCCGGCCAGCAATCATCCGCGACTGATCACTTCGCTAACTCACCTTCGCAGACGCGGGGGCAAAGTGATCGTTATCAATCCGGTACGCGAATTGGGCATGGTTCGATTCCGAGTGCCCAGCGACGTGCGCAGCATGCTGTTTGGTAGCCAAGTTTCCGACCAATATTACCAGCCTCACATCGGTGGCGATTTAGCCCTTCTGACCGGAGTGGCCAAAGCGGTTGCTGAGATGGGTGGCGTTGATCAGAATTTCGTTCAACAATGCACCAGCGAAAGCCAATTTTACTTGCAATCGCTGAAAGACATTTCGTGGCAAGAATTGGAGGACAAGTCAGGCATATCTGCTGAACAAATGCAAGAAATTGCAGCCATCTATTGCCGATCGCGAGCTGCGATTTTTAGTTGGACGATGGGAATCACTCATCATGTACACGGTGTGGAAAGCGTCGAAGCGATCGTCAATTTGGCTCTGCTGCGAGGTATGGTCGGACGTCCTGGTGCGGGCCTGATGCCCATTCGCGGCCATTCCAATGTTCAGGGCATTGGATCGGTAGGTGTCACGCCCAAGTTGAAAGAGACCATTTTTGAGAATCTACAACTGCGGTTTGGTCTGAGCTTGCCTACAACGTCCGGCATGGACACGATGGCCTGCATGCAGTCCGCATACGATGGCAAGTCGTTGGCAGCGATCTGCTTGGGAGGCAATCTGTATGGATCGAATCCCGATGCGACTTTCGCCAAGCAGGCTCTGAGCAGATTGCAGTTGTTGGTCACACTCAGCACGACACTGAACACTGGCCACGTTCATGCGCTGGCTGATCAAACCTTGATTCTGCCCGTTCTGCCGCGCGACGAGGAGCCTCAGCCGACAACTCAGGAGTCCATGTTTAACTTCGTAAGGTTGAGCGATGGTGGACCAGCGCGGTACCCGGGTCCGCGTAGCGAAATTCAGGTAATCAGTCAATTGGGCCAATTTTTGGTCGGTGACAGCTCAGCCATTTGTTGGCAACAGATGCAGCAGACCGACACGATCCGTCGCTGGATCAGTCAAGTCGTGCCTGGTTATGAGGCCATTGAAAGCATCGGTAAGACCAAACAAGAATTTCAAATCGAAGGTCGTACCTTGCATCAGCCACGCTTTAGCACTCCCACCGGAAAAGCCAAATTTCATCAGCACCAAATTCCCAAGCTTTTGACTCTGTCAGACAATCAACTAAGACTGATGACAGTCCGCAGCGAGGGCCAGTTTAACACAGTGGTGTATGAAGACGAGGATCTGTATCGCGGTCAGGAGCGGCGCGATTTGATTCTGATGCACCCCGACGACATGCGCCGAATGGGGCTGAGTGCCGATCAGCCCGTTACCATCTCCAGCAGCGTTGGTCAGTTGTCTGGATATCTTGCCCGCAGCTACAAAGACATCCGGCCTGGCAACGCGCTGATGTATTACCCTGAAGCCAACGTACTGGTCCCGCGCAGTCTGGACCCTCAGTCTAAAACTCCCGCCTTTAAGTGTGTCCTGGTGACCATAGTCGCGGATCGCTCCGTCGATCCGAAAACACAAGTAGTCCGCTTTCCAAACTAATTCTCAAGCCAAGTATCAAAGTAAAATACGGCAATCATTTATTTTCCTGTGTATGACTTGGTTTCTTCGACCCAGCGAATATAATCGGGACAGTGTTTGTTTTTGCTCAGCAAACCGCTGAGCACCGAAAGTTTTTGGAGAGTTCCATGAAAAGTTCAGTTGCGATCTGGTTTAGTTGCGTATTGATCGTGTCGTGCTTGTGCTGCGTGGCGACAGGTCAAGAAACGGCGACTTTGCGAATGAAGTTTGCCGTTGATGGTAGCGTGCCTGAACCCAAGTCCATTTCCAACGTTAACGACGCGTACTGCGCCGAGAATCCTCTGGTGTCCAATAAACTACTGGTTGGCAAGCAAGGTGAATTGCAAAATTTCGCGGTGATCCTGGATGAAGAAAAAAGTAAACTGAAAATTCCTGCTGAGCTGTTAAAAGCACCTGCGGCTACGCATGTGCTGGATAATGTCAAGTGTATGTTCGAACCTAAGATCATTGTAGCTCGATCTGGTCAAACCATCAGCGTCAAAAACAGTGACAACACTGGACACAACGCGAATTTCAATTTCTTGAAAAATCCCCCAACCAATTTTTTGGTGCCTGCTGGACAGAGCAAAGACCTGAGCTTGAAACCTGACTTAGTCGAACCTACGGCTATCCCAATCGAATGTAACGTACACCCATGGATGAAGGCCTTTGTCATCGTCAAGCAACATCCTTTTGTCGGCGTAAGCAATGCGGACGGGGTTGTAGAGATCTCCAACCTGCCAGCCGGTTCTGGAGCCGTCTTTCGACTGTGGCACGAAGCGGCCGGTGCCATTGATCAAGTCGAAGTGAACGGAAAAAGTCAAAAACTCAGCCGTGGAAACCGCTTGGAATTGGAACTTAAGCCTGGAGTCAATGATCTGGGCGTGATTAAGCTGAACGCCAAACTGCTGAAGGCGGATTAGTGCTTCTTCAAAACTATTTCATGGCGTCCGCGCACTCGTGACTGCGATCTTCCAGGTAATTGTGGCCGCGACCGTGCATTGGGGAGTGGTCGCGACCTTCCAGGTTGCGATTTGGTTGGGCTCAGCGCTTTCGACAAGCTGGAAGCTCGTCGCCACATTTTTGTCTAGATAATGCGTCAAGCGATTTGGGTAACGACGATCGGCTGAGCATAGATATCTCTGTAAAGCACAAATGCTGAGGCAAAAGAAATCGGCAAAAAGAAAATGATGGGAACGTAGCACATCATCATCAGCACCAAGGAGCCAAGGATTATGGCTACAAGGCTCATCCCCAAGAAAAGCCAATACTGATCACCTAACAGAGCGTAGCCTCGCTTGAACAGCTCCACCGGATTTACATTTACCCGCCGCATGTCGTCTCCTAAGTTATCCGCAGCCATTGATTTTGCGGAGGGTAGAGCATCATAGGGGTTTTCGTGCGACATGCTTCATTCCTTTCTTACATTTTCTGAAATCGCTTTGAACTCAGTTTTTCGGTCGCTGTTTACAGTACCGTAGTTCCGTTACCGGTATATGCGAGCAGTTCGGCACAAGCAGCTTCATAGACCTTCAATGTCTTGGAACGTTGAGCACCACCATTTTCAATGGTACCAAATGAAAGAGGGTTTGACTGCGCAATCCATGAGAACTCAAGTTTTTCCGCTCCCATACTCAGTGCGATCCGGGAGATTCGACCGATCAAAGCGGGTGCCAGTCCCCAGCGTTTGAAATTTGGCAGAATATTGGTGGCCACCACTCGAAAATTCTTGATGCGCTGTTTTCCCATTAAAAGCCTGAAGAAGCCGGTGGGAAACAACTTGCCATCGATTTCTCGAATTCGATCTGCATAATCGGGCAATGCCAAAGCTGCGGCAACTACTTGTCCATTCACTTCGGCGAATTGGAGTAGTTCCGGTACAACAAGCCAACTCATGTCGATCGCCAATCGTTTTTGTTCCCTCTCGGACAGCGGTACAAATCCCCAATGAGACATGAGCGATTGCTGAGCAATGGAAAGAAACAATTGTAAATCACTGTGTCTATTCTTACGATTAAGCTGGCGAAAGCGAACTGAGTGGCGACCGCTAAAGTGATTGCCGACACGTTCCAAACGATCGACATTACGCGACATGTGGTCGCGGAAGATTTCTAAGGCATAAAGCTCTTGTACCGACCGCAAGCCAGCATGCACTAGAAGTTCTTCATAGTAGTTAGGATTGTAAGGAATTTGAAAACTGGGCTGACGATCAAAACCGTTTGTCAAAACACCGACACTGTAGTTGATACTCGGCGACATCGGGCCTCGCAAATACTCTAGGCCATGCTGGCCGACCCACTGGGCCGCCGTTTGAACAAGCAGTCTGGCCGCTTCTGGATCGTTGAAGCATTCAAAGAAACCAAAGTAGCCCACAGCTTGATTCGAAGGGTTTTGCGGAGCGAGACAACACGAAGCGGCGATGCGTCCCACCGGTTGTTTACCTCGAAAGGCTAGCCAAGCCTTAACGGGATGCTCTTTCGGAAAAGGATGACCAGGCACAATCCCCAGCAGCCTATTTTCCTCCCAGCGTAGCGAAGGAACCCAGCGTGAATCCCTCGCATGAATCTGCGCTGGCAGGTTGATAAACTGACGGCGAGTGCCCCAAGTAACGGCTGGCTCTATTCTTAATGAATTCACGACAACAACCTTTGTTTCTTAAGAGCCGTCCAGTGAATCATGCAGGCAGTTAAGAATTCGCCAAAAGGGCAAGATTGGTTGCTTGAGCGGCTGATGGTCGTGAGCTTCCAAGCAGCCGTCTTAAGCCGCGAAAGGCATCCATCAGTCGATCAACTTGTTGGTCGGTATGAATCGCCGACAATGAAATCCGCACCATGGCACCCTGAGACATAGGAATGACTGGAAAACCTACAGCCAAGATGTGAATGCCTTGTTGAAAGAAATATTGGGACACTCGCGGAATATCCAACATGGAACCGATGCGAACCATGACCAGTGGGAACGGCTGGTCTTCGCCGACGATTTCAAACCCAATTTCACTGACTTCGGTCTTGACTCGCTCGATCAGGCTGTTCAATCGTTCCCGCCTAGCCTCTCCTTCTCGCTCCAACAAGTCCATCGCGGTCAATGCACTTGCCAGATAGGGTGGTGGCAACTGACCAGAGAACGTGTAAGTGTAGCAGTTATATTTGAAGTAGTCTCGGCTGCCTGGAGGTATCACCGCAAACCCTCCTAAGCTGGCCAAGCCTTTTTCTAAAGAAGCCACGTAAATTTTGTCTTCGTAGTCTGATCCGTAATGCGCAACGATGCCACGACCTTTGGGTCCGACAACTCCGAAACCGTGGGCATCATCGATATACAAGCTGCAATCATATTGCTGAGCTAGCGCTTCGTAGGCTGGCAAGTTCAAGTAAGTACCCTGCATGCTATAGACTCCGTCCAGGGCGATCATACAGTGATCGTGCTGACTGCGCTGCTGAGCCAACAATTGTTCTAATTGTGCAAAGTCGTCGTGCCGAAACGAACACACGGTAGCTCCCGCACCCTTGGCTTCAATGGCCGATCGCTGAACGCTGTTGTGTACTTCTTGGTCTGTCAGCAGTAGCGTTCCGGTTCTCATCAGCAACGGAAGAATACCGTGATTTGCTAGAGTGACCGACGTAAAGACCATGACGTCTTGAACACCCAGCCAGTCTGCCAAGCGATGTTCTAGCTGCTCAAACAAATCAAGCTCAGCGGCCGCACGAGCCGAGCCGGCGAGAGTCCCCCAGCGGGCGATTGCCTGTTGGGCCGAGCTTATCATTTCGGGGTGGCATTCCAGGCCCAAATAATTGATCGCATTGAAATTCAGCAACTTTTTTCCATCAATCACAACTTCGCGGCCGCAGATGCTTTGCAGTTGGCAATAAGAATTAGGGACCTTCTTGGCGTTTTGGGCAAAGAACTTCATGAACCGGTTGTCGGCACGTTGATTGATAAGATTTTGAAGGGAGCCAGTGGCTTGTGAGTTGTTGGTTGGCATTTGGACTTATCCTCTTAGGTTTGGGTTTGAAAGGTGAAACAACACGCTGCTAATCAACTAAGCGGACAGATCGAAATCGTGTTACAGCCTTTTGCTTGCCTACAACGTTTTGGCAACGGAATCTTTGGTCAGTCGCCTAGTATTTTTGGCTAGCATAGCCTCCAGCTTGGGTCGGCACAATCATCATCTTCAGGAATTAGTAGCCCAACACTCGGTTTGGGGACGAGAGTTGAAATTGGAGACCGCTGGAATTTTTGTAGCCCCGGAATAGACGCTGAACAGCAGGCAATCATGTTAGCGCGACTATTAGAGACAGCCAGATCCTTTTTAATCATGGGTACCCTTGCTGGCTGTTGTGGCTTGGCGGGTTGTCAATGGTCTGGACCTTCTTCGACATCTGCATACAGGCCCTGGGAGGCTCGACGATCGTTTGTTAGCTGGAATCTGGCAGCAAACCGCTCACAGAAGTGCCCATGCCGAACCCAACAGGGACACAGCTCAAACGAACACTGCTCAAACGATTGGGGACACAGCTCTATCCTGGAGGGATGCGCTGTGGTTGGCGACCCAAACTATGCAGACCCACCAAACTGCGGGGGTTGCAACCACTTTTCCCACTCTCCATCAGAAGGGGACACAGCTCAGTCCTTACCTAACACTTATGCCTCCAAAGAGTGCTGTGTCCCCGC
Organism: Aureliella sp.; assembly: GCA_036804625.1. Lineage (GTDB taxonomy): Bacteria > Planctomycetota > Planctomycetia > Pirellulales > Pirellulaceae > Aureliella. The sequence continues at coordinate 10,109 of DAIRSD010000113.1, forward strand.
CAATGTCAGGCTTGCCCAGCTTCCAAAATCTGATTTGAAGAAGCTGATGGGCACCTGCCCCGCACCTTCGCCGGCTTCGATGCAGGGAGATTGGCTGGGCGTGAATCGTGGGATGATGCTAGCATTAACTGGCAACGCGACGTTTATCAAACGCTTTCGTATGCTGAACACCATGAACTGCGTCCGAGGTGTCGGTACCAACATCAGAGTGTGCCAAGTCCCTCTGGAACAGCTTGGACAATGCGGGTGGCAACCCAAACTAGACGCGCAAACTGGTCAGCCAGACATGCACGGAAACTTCCTGATTATCAACCGTGACCCGCTGGAACTGGACTATCGACAGGCTGACAATCCATTCTTTGAGCCCACACGCTTTTTAGTGGATGAACTGGTGCAAGTGGAAGAAGGCTTGCTGCTGGGAAGAGCCAATTTGCAGCTTTTTCGTTGGCGAATTCCCGTCGCCTATTTCGCGTTGTACAAGGCTGATTAGACCGCTTTGCACTGAACCTTATCGATTGATCAGCGTTCTTAGGAATCCAGGCCACTTGGTCGGTCCTTCAATCATGCTGCGACACTCTGTAATTTGCGAGTCCTCGCCAATTAGATCTTCTAGCATATCCAAGACTTTCATCGCTCTTTCACACTGACCCATCTGATTGAGAATCTGAGCCCTTGCGACGTAAAGCGCTTTGGCTTCGGAGATATGCATTCGCTCTAGGTCGGAATAAGGCTTCAGAAACGAGCATTTTAGGAACGGCAGCGCCCGCGAGCGCCGATGGTAGCCTTGTCGTAAATTAGCAATCCCAACGAGAATTCGGCCAAGCTGAAGCCCCCCAAAAGAGTGAACCTCCGAATAATCCGGCATGTCCAAAGTGAACTCAGATCACGGTACGTGGCCGACCGATAAAGGGCAGGCGGGTGGGACGACCGAGTAAACTTGGGTAGCTGTCCGGGCCAGTGACAACTGAGCTTTGGGTTGAGTGATAGCATTGAAACCCAAGTATTTTATTGAAATGATCGGAAATAAGCCGGTTCCAACCAGCAAATTCGTCTTGCGGTAGGTGGGGTGGCCGATAAACTATCCCTTCCTAAATTCACACTAGGTATGCTTCGTACAATGGCCAGCATAGCTCAGTTGGTAGAGCTGCTGATTTGTAATCAGCCGGTCGGGGGTTCGAGTCCCTCTGCTGGCTCATTTCGAGCTTGCTTGCGGGATTGGGAAGTAGTCAGCAAAGGGGAGGTTGCCCGAGTGGTTAATGGGGACGGACTGTAAATCCGTTGCTTCGGCTACGCAGGTTCGAATCCTGCACCTCCCATTGGCGAAAACCCATTTAAGTGCCAAACTGATTGGGTTATCCGCTCGAAAGGGAGTGAACCTGGCAAGGCGGTAGCTCGACCGACGCTAGCTAAGAAACGCACGTCTGCATAAAGCGGGCATGAGCATCTTGGTGTGAACAGAGGACAGAGCAGACAATTATTTCGAATGCCTGCGGGTGTAGCTCAATGGTAGAGCAGCAGCCTTCCAAGCTGAATACGAGGGTTC
>DAIRSD010000114.1:0-11606 GCA_036804625.1 Aureliella sp.
CTAACGAAAGCAAAAAAGTTTGTTGAACCTGACGAATGCGTTCCAAGCTTCTCAGTTCTGTGGCTGCGCGTGATTCATCAATGTCTCCATAGATGAACTTGATCGCCTTTTGCAGTCCGCCTGGTGCATCGGATTGCCAAACCTCTCCGTATCCACCAGCGCCTAATCGCTTGCGCAGTATGTAGCCCGGAATCGGCTCAGCGCCCGCCGTGATTGTAGATGATCGGGTATTCATAGTTATGCCTTCAGCGACTTAAACTTGGTCTTAAATTGCCTGGGAAGCGTTAGGTGGAGTGCAGTTGCCATTTGCGGGCGATGACGGCTGTGCGTTAAGCGAATGAATATTGCCAAAATAGTTGCGACAAGCGTGCTTCAGATAGTCGATACGCAGATCGAGTGGTTCATTGCGGTAGGTGCATATAGCCCGCACTTGATTCAGCAAGTCGCGGGGATAGCAGCGACGCAGCGGCAAGTGGTTGGCTTTGAAGAACCCCTCAAGCAACTGTTTGACGACCTCGGGACGCCATGGAAAGCCCATCATGTCGCAGGCTAGTCTGAATAGATGAGTGAATTCTTGGTCGCTGGGATCACGAATCTCGATCTTAAATGGGACTCGACGAAGAAACGCTTCATCAACCAGATCGCAAGGCTTGAGGTTGGTTGAAAACAAAACAATCTGCTCGAAAGGTACCGAGATCTTTTTGCCTGTTGGCAATGTCAAGTAGTCCAACTTGTTTTCTAAAGGGATGATCCAGCGATTGAGCAGATCTTCTGGGGCAACACGCTGTCGCCCAAAATCGTCAATTAGCAGACTGCCACAGTTGCTCTTCAGTTGCAGCGGTGCCTCGCACGTGTTACTACGGTTATCGTGACGCATTTCCAGATTGTCCAGCGTTAGTTCCCCACCGACGATAACGGTAGGCCGCTGAATTCGAATCCATCGTCGATCATAGCTTTGAATATTGACAAGCGAGCCAGCCTGTGAACTTTCCATCGGTTTGTGATACGCTGCATCAAATAGTTTGATGATCATGCCGTCATCAATGATGGCATGTGGAATCCAAATGCTCTCACCTCGCAGAATCGTTAAACACTTGGCAATCGTTGTTTTGCCATTGCCAGGAGGCCCCCAAAGAAAGATGCCGCCGTTACTGTTGACGGCTGGTCCCAAGAAGTCCAGCCAACTGGGGTCGACTGAAATATTTTGTAACGCCTCGATCAGGTTGTCGCGTTGGATCGGCGAGTATTGATTGGCCTGGGCTTCGACGCTCAAAACATAATCCGCCAGAGTCACTGGGGCAACACCGGTGTATTTGAACACCTGTTGATGTTGTATCGTGCGCCGCTGACCTTGTTCTGTGAGCGAGTAGTAGTAATCATTCAGTGGAGCTGATCGAGCATGGGCAATCAGTTGCCGGGCTCGCATGGTAGCCAACAGTGATTCTATGGTTCCAAAGGGCAGGCCAAGCTGTTCAGCCAGTTTTCTACCGCTTTGCGTGCCCACAGCCATTAAATTTTGGCAAAGCAAAGATTCTACCAGAGTTGGGCTAAGACCGCTGTCGTCCAGCGAGGTAGGTTCGGCCGGCCAATAGTGGTCGTCGTGCAAAATCCCAGGAAGCTGGTCGGCACTGGAATACATGTTTTCCGTATGTGCGTTTGGAATCTGCAAAGTGTTAAGGATTGGCATGTTTTCCTGCTCTCCCAATCAGCAAGCGCGGATGGGAATCAAAAAGGGCGAACGTGGTGTCTAAAATTTGTCAGTAATCCGGTGGTATCTGTTTGCGGCAATAATCCGCGTAACTGTGCGTTATAGAATCGAGTTTGTCCTGTTTTTTTACAATTACGGAAGGAATAACGTCTGCAGAAAGCGGTTCATGCTTCGGATTAGATTGAGTATGAGGGCCATAACAAATGGATTGGTTGTGTCGAAATTGTTGGGAGATCGGAAAACGGTACGAGTAGAAAAAGGGTGATTTTGTCATCACGCTTGCTTTCGATGACCTAATGTAAACAGAGGCTGGAACTGTACCGCCCAAATCCTGTAAGCAACGATAGGCCCGAGTTTCGATGCAGTCGCTTTTAAATAACGAGAATATCATGTCTGTATTGGGGGCAGATACCGCAGTAGAAAGCTGTGAGTGGACGCTTGTGCGCGGAGATGCCACTGCCGGCAGCCAGCAGATCCCAATCAGTCCCCTGCCCTTCACGGTTGGTCGTAGACCGGGTGCTGGCTTGCAGATCAACACCCGGACAGTCTCAGGCTCACATGCCACGATCAGCTATGAACAAGGACGTTTGTGGGTGGAAGATATCCACAGCACCAATGGGACCTACGTCAATGGGCAGCGAATATCGAAAAAAACAGCACTGACTGATGAAGATCTATTGCAATTTGCCGATGTGGTCTACCGGGTTCGCAATGCGCGTCGTGCCACTACCTTTCATACGATGCAGGAGGATATGTGTGACAACGCGCTAGCCTTAGTTCAATTTGATCGATTGATGCAGAACCGCTTGGTCAATCCCTATTTCCAGCCCATCGTGGACCTGAAGACTGGTAGCTTCGTTGGCTACGAAGTACTGGCCCGCAGTCGTTTGTACGGCTTGGAATCTTGTCAGGCGATGTTTGATGCTGCTTGCCGCTTGAACCTGGAAGTAGAGCTCAGCCAGATGCTGCGTTGGGAAGGTCTGCGACTAGCAATGGCTCTGCCAAGCGATCAACGTATCTTTCTAAATACACATCCGTTGGAAATTTCTCGCGACGGTCTGATCGAATCATTGGATTCAGTGCGACAATTGGCTACGCACGTTCCAATCGTATTGGAGGTTCACGAGGCGTCCGTGACAGATCCAGCAGCAATGCGACAACTACGTGCGCAACTTAGAGATATCAACATTGGCCTCGCGTATGATGACTTTGGTGCAGGACAAACAAGATTGTCGGAACTGATCGAGGCTCCTCCCGACTACCTAAAGTTCGACATGTCGATGATTCGTGGGATCGACAAGGCAACTCCGGAACGGCTTAAAATGCTCAGCTCGCTAGTCCGAATCGTACTTGATCTTGGGGTCAATCCGCTAGCTGAAGGCGTGGAAACTTCAGAAGAGGCAGATGCCTGCAGAAGTCTAGGATTTCTAACTTCACAGGGCTACCACTTTGGCCGCCCAGCTCCGGTTCAAAGCTTTCAGTGACCTGCTAAGAAAACGCCATTCCAAGTTGGGAATCGCATCGCATGGCAGTTTGCAGCTAGGCCAGGTCGCTAGCCGTAATGGCCTCTTCGTAGGTTCGCCCAGTTGTTTCTGACTGAACTGAATTCTTCAGCGCGATACTGTGTAGTCGCTGTCCATGTTCAGTAGGGTACTGACCGGTGATACATGCCTGGCACAGTTGCCCTTGATCCAAGTTGATGGCTCGAGCGATCGAGCTGACAGGCAAATAACGTAGGGAATCGCACCCAAGCTCCCTGGCCATCTTCTCCTGGGCTTGATCGGTGATGATCTTCCCGTCCATAAAACCGGGAGCGAACAGCTCTTCGACCGTCGACATATCGATTCCGTAAAAACAAGGCGCGATAATTGGCGGGCAGGCTACCCGAACATGGATCTCGCGGGCACAGCCCAGATCTCGAATGCGATCCAACAGGACTTTCATCGTGGTGGCTCGAACGATCGAGTCCTCGACCAATATAATCCGCTTGCCTTCAAGCACTTCTCGCAGCGGAGTGTACTTGATCGCCGCCTTTGCCAGTCGGGCTCGTCCGCCTTCGATAAAGGTGCGTCCGCTGTAACGATTTCGAATCAGGCCTTCACGGCTAGGGATGCCCAGTTCAAAGGCCATCGCATCTGCAGCCGCTTTACTGGTGTCCGGTACGGGTACCACCACAGTGTCTGAATCTAGCGGGAAACGCTTGTCAGCAAGTTCTAGCTTGGCCAATTCCACGCCCAATCGAGTTCTGGTCAAGTAGACGCTTCGTTGGTCCAGCGTACTGGCCACGTTAGCAAAATAGATCCATTCAAAAAAGCAGTGGGCGGTCCGTCCGCTATCGGCAAATCGCTGTATTTGAATTCCATGTGGACTAACTACAATCAAGTGACCGGGAGCCAGCGAATGGATATTGTCTGGCTGAAACCCAAGGTTCAGTAGTGCCACGCTTTCGCTGGCGGCGGCAAATAATGGTCCTTCGTGAGCGTAGCACATCGGTTTGATGCCCAAGGGGTCACGGGCTATCAACAACTGGCCTCGCGCGTTTAACAGCGCTAGACTGTAAGCACCATCAAACTGCTTGGCTACTTCGGCAAACGTCGATGCGATGTCGCGTCCTGCAGGACTGGCGGAAAGCTCGCGGCCCAGTTCATGCATGATGATCTCGGTGTCGGTGTCTCGTGCCAAATGATGCTCGCCTTCGCGCAGTAGCTTGGCTCGCAGTTGAGCGTAATTGGCCAGTTGACCATTAAAGCAGAAGCTGAACCACTTGTGCTTATGGATATGCTGGCGTTCGAAGGGTTGAGCATAGTTGCGATCGTCTTTACCACAAGTTGCATACCGAACATGCCCGATAGCTGCTGATCCGGCGTACTCAGCCATTAGGGCTTCGCTTTTCCCACGGTGAGACAAACGAAATACCTCGGACACAGTTCCAATGTCTTTCATCGTATCCAGGATGTTTGCTCGATTGGCACTGAAGGTACTCATGCCTGCCGCCAATTGGCCGCGATTCTGTATATCCTGCAGCATGCGTGGCAAAAGGCGAGAGATCTCGCCAGGACCATGCTCGGTACACAGTGGGCTTGGGTCGGCGCTGGGTAAGTGATAAATGGCTGCAACGCCGCACTCGTGATGTAATTCGCTCATGGTTTTACTATTCGGTGTTTTATCAAATCGAGTGCTGTGAACTGCTTTTGGAAAGGTCAGTGTCCAATGCAGCCTCGTCGTTTCAAGCAACTTCATTGGAACTTCAAGTTTAACCGTTTCAGCAGGTTCAGCAAATCGAAGTCGAAATGGCGACTCAGAAATTGAACCTAAAAAGGCGACCTGGGCTTATCGCAAGTGAATATTCGTTAGATAATGCCGATCTTCCAGCGATACTGGCTGGTTAGGTTTACCCCACGATTGGAGTTAACGGCTGTTATCTGCCACTATGAAACATGAAACCTCGCAAAGATGCTTGTTGAAACAGGCCGAGACCATCGTCGTCAAAGTGGGTTCCCGAGTTCTTTCGTTGAATGGACGCCTGGACGAACAACGAGTCAGCTCGATTTCTGCTCAGCTTGTACAGTTGGCTGACCTGGGCAAACAGGTGATCTTAGTCAGTAGCGGGGCGGTTGCCTCTGGTGTCGGTAAGCTGGGGCTTTCCACGCGTCCAGCCGATTTGGCGCAGTTGCAAGCGGTCGCCGCCGTCGGGCAGGCGCAATTGATTCAAGCATACGAGCGCTATTTGACTCAGCTTGGAAGGCATGCCGCCCAAATCCTATTGATTGCAGATGACCTGGATGATCGGACGCGATATCTGAACGTCAGAAATACGCTTCTGGCCTGTTTGCAACTGAATCTCATACCTATTATCAACGAAAACGATACGGTAGCGGTAGAAGAGCTGCAGACAACCTTTGGAGACAATGATCGTCTGGCCGCCATGGTGGCTGGCCTATTTTCCAAGCCGGCTCTGATCATTCTTAGCGATGTAGAAGGTGTTTACGACAAAAATCCTAATGATCCTGAAGCCCAAGTCATTCCGCAGATTGCTAAAGTAGATCGCGATGTTTTTGGCCTGGCTACCACCCACCAGTCTACGGTCAGCAAAGGTGGAATGGCCAGCAAGTTGCGGGTTGCCCAGTTCGTTACACAAAGCGGAGCACCGGTTGTCATTGCTGGGGGGCGCACTGACAACGTACTTCCGCGACTGTTGGCCGGCGAGGAACTAGGGACCCTGTTCTTACCAGACCCTACCGGCTTGGTACCCAAGAAACGTTGGCTAGGTCTTTCTACACAGCCCAGCGGTAAATTGGTGGTCGAGGACGGGGCTGCCCAAGCGCGTCGGGAATGCGCCTCCAGCCTGCTGCCAATTGGCAGCGTGCGGGGTGACGGACAGTTTAATAAAGGCGAAGTGGTAGCGGTCCACACAGCGGATGGGGGGCAGGTGGCAAAGGGCCTAAGCAATTACTCGGCCAGCGACCTGATGAAGATTTGTGGTCTGAGAACCCCTCAGATTGCCGAGATTTTGGGCCATTGCACCTATGCCGAGGCGATCCACCGCGACAATATAACTCTGATATGAGTTCATGTTCACGCCACGGTTCCAGGTTCAAATAATCGGTCCTTGACGAACGTAGCAGGGTAAATGGGTTCCACAGGTTAGGAAACGCCTTCTGGATCGCTTGCAAACACTTCACTCGGCCTCCCTATTTGTTATACTTACAGCAGTGAATTTTGGCCGTCAGGTCAGTTACCTACTTCGAATCGCTTTTTGCGAGGATCATCATGTCGTCGCCTAATCACCTCGATTTCCTGCTTAAATCATGGACCTACGACGCCGATGAACCCGGTGTGCGGTTGGTCAAGGGTTGCGATGGTCGAGATGTTATTCAGGTGCGACTTGATTTGGGTATATTGCAGATGGAAGTTAGTGGCAGGCCCGATGGTTCCCGACCGGAAGGGTATTCCACTTTGCTGGACTGGCTGACTCATTTAGAGCTGAATGATCCGGATTTGGAGTTGGAAGCGGAGATCTGCGAGGAAATCGACCGAGAATTTGTCCAGTATTATCATCGTCGCGTGGCTTGGCTCAGGTTGCAGCGCTTTGAATTGGCCGTCAAAGATGCCGATCACACGCTAGCCTTGATGGATTTTTGCCGAGAGCACTCTCCGGGAGAAGATTGGACTTTGCAGCACGAACAGCACCGAGCGTTTGTGCTTTTTCATCGTACCCAGGCTGCCTCGTTGGTGGCGATTGAGAATCAGCAGCCCGAGAAGGCTGTCGAACTGATCGATGCGGGGCTGGAAGAAATCAAAGACAGCTTCGAAGAGCTTGGCTGGGAGGATTTTTATGAGTCTGACGAATTAGTGGAAAGATTGAACGAACTTCGCGATAGCCTTTGCAATGACTTTTGTATCCCCGGTTCGTTGCAGGAACAGCTTAACGAAGCGATAAAGACAGAGCAGTACGAACTGGCTGCGCAGATTCGTGATCGTTTAGCGCGGCGTGACTGTTGATCGCCGCAGGTTTAGTTTTTGAATTTGTTGTTATGGTTTTAGTGGCCAGCTTCTTCGCCTAGGAGCCTATTTGCTGGCACCATCTTGCCGCCTTCTGCGGCTCTTGCAGCACGGTTGCTGGACAACAAGATCAGTTGGTTTTCGAGGTGTCTTGGACTTTGGTCTAAGTAGAATATAGCCCTTTTGGTGGGTGCGTCTGGCTCGTTGGGGTTGTTTATGGCTTCAGTGCGGGTTGGATTGTACAGGTCTGGCAGCCTGCGGTTGCTCTCTTTTGGGGGGGGCGGCCAGGAAAATCTGAAATCGATTTGCGGATGGACTAGGGTTAAAGCAGACTAGAAAGGCTCCTGGCACGGGTCAGGAACCCGGCAGTTTTGATTGGATTTGGTTGATTCTCATTCAAGCTTTGCTAATACACATTTCAATTCAATTCAACATGGCAAACGTTGATCGATCCTATAACCAAGTGCGCAGCGAGCTGGCTCAAGTTGGGCTGCTGGCGGATGGTGTCTACCTGGACAAGGTGGAATTGTGCATATCCGACGAAAAGAGTGGAGACGGAGTGTGGGGATATGTCTTCGAGCGAGTGGGACATTTTGCAGAACAGGGGTATCGCGAGGGTGTCATCTATCTGCCGCGTGACCTGCCAAACCGTCCTTATGTGCCAGGTTTGACGCTGACCGATACGATTCGTCACGAATACGCACATGCTTGGTTTTGTATGGACTCAGGAATATTCAAACAGGATTGGTTTGCCCGAACCTTTGGGGCCGCCTATTCGAACCAGGAGCCTGTGCCGTACCTGAACTGCCGAAAGAAAATCGTGCGAAGCACCGAATTTCAGGCTGATCAGGAGAGTCGCGCGACGGAAGCGGCGCGACAGGAGTTGTATAACCGATATCTGCGTATGCACTTCATTTCGGACTATGCGACCACCAATTCAAGCGAGGACTTTGCCGAGACATTTATGTATTACCTGAAGTATCGACGCACGCTTCAGCGTTTTGCCAGTCGCCCGTTGGTTTACCAAAAGCTGAAAATGGTCCAGCAGATCGTAGGGGCCACTGCCCGGCGGCTTCGTCTTTCTAGCAGCAGATCGATCCGCTACCGATCCGCCTAAGCCACAGTTCGTGGCTATCGCCAGACAGATTTCCAGTTACAATGAAACGCTTCTGTCAAGCCAATGGAGGTCGATTTGGCGACCTGGGCTGTGATAAAAGCTTCTTGGAAAACCCGTTTCTTAGTTTAACTTGGTGAGGACCATTCTGTGACTTCTGGTAAGTATCTTTTCACAAGTGAATCTGTCAGCATGGGGCATCCTGACAAGCTGGCCGACCGTATTTCGGACAGCGTATTGGATGCGATCTTCGAACAAGACCCTAGCAGTCGCGTGGCGTGCGAAACGTTGGTGACCACCGGCTTGGCACTCATCGCTGGCGAGATCTCCACCAAGGCAAATGTCAATTACGCCAGAGTTGTACGGCAAGCTATTCGAGAAGTGGGTTATACCGACGATGAAATGGGGATCAGCGCTGATACCTGTAACGTGATGGTCGCCTTGGATGAACAGAGTCCGGACATCGCCATGGGAGTCAACGCGGATGCCGCTGCGGGCAAGGAGATCGGTGCTGGCGACCAAGGGCTGATGTTTGGATTTGCCTGCAACGACACGGCTGAACTGATGCCGATGCCGATCGCACTCAGTCACCGCATTACCAATCGGTTGACGGACGCCCGGTTTTCCAAAGAGGTCAGTTGGCTCCGGCCTGACAGTAAGAGCCAAGTAACGGTCGAGTACGATGGATATAAGCCGGTGCGGATCGACACGGTGGTTGTCTCGACTCAGCATAGTCCCGACGTTAGTCAAAGTGAAATTCGCGACTATGTGATCAATCAAGTTATCAAGCAATGTCTGCCGTCTGAACTGGTCAAGGGAGACATCAAATACCACATCAACCCAACCGGAAAATTTGTTGTGGGTGGTCCTCATGGTGACTGTGGATTGACCGGTCGTAAGATCATCGTCGACACGTACGGAGGCTGGGGCCGACACGGTGGCGGAGCATTTAGCGGTAAAGATCCAACGAAAGTGGACCGCAGCGCAGCTTATATGGCTCGTCATGTTGCCAAGTGCCTTGTTGCCGCTGGTCTAGCCGATCGCTGCGAAGTGCAGTTGGCTTACGCGATTGGCGTGACCGATCCGGTCAGTGTTCACGTAGACACTCAAGGTTCTGGTAAAGCTTCTGACGAAAAGATCTGCCAGTTGGTACGTGACCTATTTCCACTTTCGCCTGGAGGCATCATCGACTATCTGCAACTGCGCCGCCCGATTTACCGAGCGACCAGTGCCGGTGGACACTTTGGGCGATCAGAGCCAGGATTCACCTGGGAAGCCACTGACAAGAAGGTTGCTGAACTGAAAAAAGCCCTTGCGTAAAGCGTATTAAGAGTTTTCATCGTAGCTGCGTTCGCAAGAACGCGGACTGCCTTACGCAATTACTCACGTTCTGGCGAACGTAGCTACGTATTATGCTTGATGGCATTGGGTGAAGGGGGGCGGTAAAGGGTAAAGGACTGTATGCGATGGACCGAAGGCTACAAACAAAGCTTTGGATAGCTCTCGCGGCAGTCTGGTGGCTTGGTGGCCTGATCTTGTGGCTGGTGAATTGGATAATTGTCCGAGAGTCGTATAGTACGCAAGTCACGTTGCTATCGATAATTTTCGTTTTGTCGATCTCCAGCCTCCTGCGGCTGCCCTCTGTTTTGCGTGTTCTTGGCGCATCTGAATCAGAAAAGCACTTGATATGGCTGTTGTGCATGGGGTCCAACGTCAACTGGCTGGGCGCGATGACACTATGCAGCGGTAGTGTATGGGGGCTTGGTTTGATCGCGGGCTGCGGGTTGTTGGTCGAGTGGTTACATTACCGACAGAGCCCTGACGGTTCAGGATTTTGGCGATCATTTTTTGCGGCAACGATTCGACAAACCCAAAGTCTAGCCGGACGATCAGCAGTTCCAACAGCATCCATGGAACGAACTGAAGAACTTGCTGCCAGTCAGGGCAGGGATTTATTTCCGGCTGGACAGGATTGGTCCGTTGCAACAGAACCTGACTCAATAGACGCCTCGCCAATCAATGTCCGGCGTACCATGCAAGACGGCACCGATGAAGACGGACATCGTTACAATTCGGGCGAGATCTTTGTTGACTGGCAGTTCGGCCAAAGAGTTTTGAATCTCACAGTAGCCTTTGTTCCAGCCTTTGCAGAAGTTCCTCGAGTCGCATTCGAAATTGACGCTGATCTATGTGATGTCCGCTGCATTCATTGCTCTCAGTCCGGCATGCGTCTGACGCTTAGGCGTAAAGGGCAACTGGACGCTAACCAGGTCTGCTTGGCTTGGTATGCGAGTCAAGGCGAAGGCAACGCAGAGTCTAGCACCAATCGCCAAGTTAAGATGATTGGACTACCCTGATCGGTCAGGCGTAATCGCAAAAATTGAAGTAGCTTGTCGCCATAAAATACGGAGCCACAGATTGGCACTGGGATTGAGCCGCAGGTTGCAGTGAGCTGGGCGGGTTGGTAGAGGCGATCGTCGGTCGTTTGTAGCAATCGACTAGAAAACAACTATAATGTCTGCCAGTTCGGGTTCGATTGATTAGGTATACTTGGAAGAGGTCCTAGACCTTAAATGAGTGTTGTAAGCTAGTTGGGCTGTGCGGGGAGTTAATATGAAAGTTCTCGATAAGTTGTTTCTCCTCCGAGTTTGGGGTCTAGCAATATACTTACTTTGCAGCTTGAACCTGCTAGCTCAGGACTCGGCGACGCAGGAGTGGACCAGCTTTGACGGTAAGTCGCTCAAGGGACAGTTTGTTCGCATAGATGGCAAGTCGGTTGTGCTGAAACTGCCGACGGGCAAAGAGGTCAACGTCAAGCTATCGAGCCTCAGCTTTGAAAGTCATCTACAAGCACTCAAGTTATCTAAACCCGAAGCGTTCGGTAAAGATCTGCTAAAGGTTCCAGAGAAAACTGAAGCTGCTCAGTCAGCAACAAGCGTTACTCTGGAAGCGGCTTTGGCCAATCCATTTGGTGAGAACCCGACGATCGATTCCTTCTTGCAGGTTGCCACAAGTCAGTGGAAGCGAGGTAATCCGTTTATCAGTTGGCACATGTTGCCGACCAACATTCGTGAAGAGATTGCGCAGCAGAGTCTACGAAATATGGAAGCTCTAGGGACGCCCGGGCGCAGTCAACTTAGCCAATTGATTTCATCTTTATCAAAAATTGCGACCGAAAAACGAGAATGGATTTTGGGGGCTCAGGGTAGTCATTTCCCGTTTTTGGCCGGCGCAGTGAGTGATCCTCAGAAGCAGTGGCCATACCTTGTCGGTTTCTTGCAG
>DAIRSD010000115.1:0-941 GCA_036804625.1 Aureliella sp.
TGCTTGTTTCACGGAGGCTTGGAGTCCACGGAGTATTGCTGTGCCATCGTTCTAGTCTCTGTGAGCCGCCACTTTTCTTGGTTGCTTGTTCGTTACGTTCTATTGCGTTATTATCTTGGAAGTCTTCCACTTTGCCGAGTATTTTATCGAACGAGGATCGCTCAGATGCCGTGCCAACATCAGACTAAACTCTACCAACTCATGGAGCAAACCGGTGTGAAGCTTTCCAGTTCCGACGTCATTCGTATTACCTGTACGGAATGCGGAGAGGTCGAAGTCTGTCCTTCGGTGCTTATGGAAGAATACGAGAAGATGGAGCTGTCTCGGAAGTCCAAGCAACCGGGCTCAGATTCGGTACCTGCGGAACCTCTTTAAGAGGCACATTCCATGTGCCGTTCTTGGCATTGCAATTGAAGCGGGCAATACACGGAGTGTATCTGCTATTTGGGTTGCTACTACTTTGCTTGAAGTGCGCCGCTTAGGTTGACAAACCGCTCGCTGGGACTTGCGACTTGGGTTATGCGGATGGCGAATTTGTCGCCCGCTTTGACTACGTCCCCTTCGGCAATCGGCTGGTCGTCTACTTCTAGTCTCATGGGTGCATCAAACGGCTTGTCGAATTGAATCATCATGCCAGGTACCATCTTGAGCACCTGATCAAGCTGCATGCTTTTGCGAGCTAAAGTAACGACAACCGGCACTTGGACCTGTAAGACACTTTTACAATAGGGTCGCTGAACGTTTGGACTGGCCATCGGGTTTCTCGTCGAATCTGAACTGATCGGATCGCACTAAGGCGAGCGGCAGTTTAAAATTTGCCGTAGCTAGCGTCGGGCGCCAGGGGGGTTTTTAGGAGAACCCCCCACAGGGGAGCGAGGGAAAAAAATAGAGAGCCCCGAAGAGCAGAGGAGAGGCGCCCCCCAAACCAAACACAAGAAAAA
>DAIRSD010000115.1:951-11593 GCA_036804625.1 Aureliella sp.
TCCTTTTTTTAATTTTTTCTTGTTTTTTGTTGTGTTGGTTGGTGTTTTTTCCTTATTTCTGTGTTGGCGTACGCTAGCTACATTTCTGCCCCGCGCCTTAGGACTGGGCCGGACGCCCCAATTCCCCTCCAAGTTGTATCGACGGGTTAGCCCGAGCGACTTGGGGATTGTCAGGAAAAAATGGCCTGGATTCGATTGGTAACCATTAACGCCCAATGGCGGTCCAGCGCTGTAAGCGATTCTGTAGTGGATCTCGCCAGAGATCCTCGCCAAAGATCCTCTTTCGTTCGTTGAAGATGGGAACCCTGGTGAGTCCCACTACTTTCCAAGAATGGCAATTTGAACTTCCAGTTGCTTCGGCCCCGCTGGTCCCCACCCTACAAACCAGGATGAAGGTCAATATCGTTCCTTAGCGGCCAATCAAGCGGCGTTGGAGGTTTCTAAAGCGAAACGGTTTGACAAAACTGCGCGTCACAATCAGAATGTGAGAATCTGCGGATTGTTCCGTATATGCCATTCAGGACATTTGAGTGCTAATTCTATTTGAGATGGGAGATGGTTGTGATATCAAAATCGATTCGGATGTTAGGTTTGGCTCTGCTGTTAGTTGTCAGTTCCAACGCTCAGGCTGCTTACTTGTACAACTTGACGCAGAATTCCAGCGAGATCGACCTACAGGTCACCGGAACTTCGCTGGGAGGACAATTGACGGTTGCTGAACAGAATCCTGGAGCGCGTACCCGATACAACGGAACAATCGCAACCGACTTCCATCTAGGTTTCGGAGCGAATTCGAACATCTCTTTCCCAAGCGGCGGCACCTCTAATGCAGTCAATCCAACGGGAGGGTTTTTCAACACCCCCCTGCAATATTCCCCGAATATCGATGGAGCGTCTGGTACAGCCCCGGCCAATTACGGCGTCAATCTGTCTGCTCCGCAGCAAATCGTAATTCCACCTTTTGACATTCCGAACGTCGGGACGGTCAATCTAGGGACGATTACGTCGGTTGATATTAGGCTGGCGCTACGAGGGCTTCAGTTAAACCCTACTTCGTCAGCTTGGCTGCCCATTAATCCAACGACTCGGCAATTTGACGCTAGTTTGCTGAGTATTCAGGTGGCAAGTGGTGCTGCGGATGTCAACGGCAGTGTGCGACTTCAGCAAGCTGATATCCTTGGTCATTTGGCCGCAGTGGTAGCAGTTAACGCTTTAGTGGCTTCTGTACCTGATCTGGGCATTACCGTGTCGAGCAATCTCTTTCAGAGGACGATCAATGTCGGTTTTGGCACTCGAATTGACATGTCGGGAGCTACACTTCCCAACGCTCCAACCACGCCAGGCACGGTCACTTACAACCCCAGTACAACGGCCTCGGTCTTAACCATCCCGGTGCTGTCCGACTTCGGTGATATCAATTTGGGGATCGGCACCATCAACTTGAAGTTTGCAGGACAGTTGCGTGGTACTGCCAACATTCCTAATATTTATCACGTGCCCGAGCCCTCTTCGTTGGCACTAGTGACCTTGGCTAGTTTGGCCTGTTTCAAACGACGTCGTCAGGTCGCGTAAATACCGCCGCTGCAAAAGAATCTTGGGGATATGCAAGCTGTAGTGGGACTGGTCAGAGTTCCTTAGGCGAGCAGCGTCATCAGCAGCACAACGCGCTAGCGAGAGTGAAATACCAGAACGACGCGCCGGCGAGTGAGTCGAATCGGTCCAACGACTCACTCGCTGCCGCGTAGTGCTGGTATTTTGGGTGGATTTTTCTTGCCGCTCGACTTAACATGATCCGCTGGTTTGTGGCATTGATCATTGGTGAAGTTTTTTCACGGCTTTTATTATGACCAATTTCCGGGCGCTTGCGGCGTGTCTTATGTTGGCAAGCGGTCGGTTTCTGATGGCCCAGTCGCTTCTGCCGGATGCCGAGATTAGCAGGCAGTTTGCTCACGAAATTCAGCCAGTTCTGTTACATCTGTGTAGTGACTGCCACCAAGGAGATTCTGCCGAGGCGGGCATCGCTCTGGATCGGCTGACGATCGAACGGGCAGGTACCATTGACCGTCATCAGTGGGTTAAAGTGCACGGACAGATCGCTGCTGGCGCGATGCCACCACCAGAACATCCTCAGCCAAGTCAACAGCAGCGGAAGCAATTGGCTGAGTGGATCGAAAAGCAAATCTTGACGGTGCGTTGCGAGGGGCCTGCTTATCCTGGCAGGGTCACTGTTCGACGACTCAATCGGGATCAGTATAATCGAACCGTGGCAGATCTGATTGGAGTCAGCTTTCAACCTGCTAGCCGATTCCCCTCGGATGATGTTGGCTACGGATTTGATAATATCGGCGATGTGCTCAATCTTTCGCCGGTCCTGTTGGAGCGTTTTATGGAAGCGGCTGACGAGATCGCTCGTCGGGCCATCGTCGTCCCGAGCGACGAAGGGCCGCCGCTGAAAAGCATTTCTGGCAAGCTTCTTACCTCATCAGTAGAACAGGCTGGCGGACAAGTGGCGGTGACGATCGCCGGTGAGTACTTGTTCCGAATCAAAGCCTACGGCCAACAGGCCGGACCTCAGGTGGCTCAGATGGAGATCTTGGTCGACAACAAGCCTGTCTCCACGGTGGACGTGCCGAATTTAGAACAGGAGTCCGGCAGCTTTGAAGTCAAACAGCGACTTACGGTGGGCCAGCATCAATTGACCGCTCGATTTGTCAACGACTACTACCGGCCTGAAGATCCAGACCCTCAATTGCGTGGCGATCGCAATTTGATGGTTGAATCGTTGGAGTTGGTTGGTCCGATCAGTGTATCGCCCGAAGACTTGCCTGAGTCGCATCGCCGACTGTTGATTGCTACCGTTAATGGCGAATCAGATCGCAATGAAGTTTTGCGGGCGGTGCAAGAGAACCTCTCAGCCTTTTTGCCTCGCGCCTTCCGAAGGCCGACGACAGGTCAAGAACTGGAGCGTTACACTCAGATCGCTCGCATGGTGCTGGCCGATGGTGGCAGTTTTGAGCGAGCGATGCAAGTTGCCGTGCAGGCCGTCTTGGTCTCGCCGAACTTTCTGTTTCGAATCGAGCAGGACACGGCCTCGGAAGAATCGGACATGAGACGCTTAAGTGATTTTGAACTAGCCAGCCGCTTAAGCTACTTCTTGTGGAATAGTCAGCCGGACGACCAGTTGTATCAACTGGCCAACTCGGGACAGTTAGGTGCCGATCACCAACTGCGCCAGCAAGTAATGCGGATGCTGACTGATCCACGAAGCACGGGATTTGTGCAGAGCTTTACCGGTCAATGGCTGCAACTGCGCAAGCTAGAGACCTTGTCGATCGATCGTCAGCGTTTTCCCAGCTACAGCGATCCCTTGCGTTCCGCTATGCAGCAGGAAACGATCCTGCTAGTCGCTTCGATCTTACACGAAGGTCGTACAATCTTTGATCTCTTGACTGCCGACTATGCCTATGTCAATCAAGCGTTGGCAGAGCATTATGGAGTTTCAGGAGTTGAGGGTAATCAGTTTCAACGAGTGTCCCTGGCAGGTGTCTCCAGGCGCGGACTACTTGGGCAGGCCGCCATCCTGACCGTCACCTCCAATCCGACTCGTACTTCGCCGGTGAAACGCGGCAAGTGGATTTTGGACAACCTACTGGGGATGCCACCAGCTCCGCCGCCACCCAATGTCCCCGACCTGGAACAGACTCAGTCAAGTCAGGAGAAAAAGCTGAGTCTTCGAGAGCAGGTGGAGCTTCATCGCTCAAAGCCCCAATGTGCCGGATGCCACCAACTGATGGATCCGCTTGGCTTTGGCTTAGAGAATTTTGATGTCATCGGGGCCTGGCGCGACTTGGATGCCGGTGTAGCCATCGATCCAAGTGGCCAGTTGCCCGATGGACGACAGTTTTCCGGGCCAACTGAGTTGAGCGAGATACTGATGGAACGCAAAGCAGGCTTTCGTCGCTGCTTGGCCGAAAAGCTGCTGACCTATGCCCTGGGGCGAGGACTGGAGTATTTCGATCAGTGTACACTGAATCAGGTGACGGAGGCCACCGAGTCTGAAGGTGATACCCTGGTGGCAATGATTCAACATATTGTGGTAAGCCTCCCCTTTCGTCGGCAAGCAAAGACGATGATGCCGGGGGGTAGGCGGTAGGCGTGAGGCGATAGGCAGTGGTGCATGGGCGAATCGTGTTCTTTCTGCAGCTACTGCCTTTGAATGCTCCCCGGCTCGCCCGGGAGATGTTTCCGTTTCTCTCTACCCGGCTGACGCCACCCTAAACTTATCTTCATCTCGTTGATCAAAGGGCTCGTACAAGTTCGGTAAGCAAGCCGCGTTTGAAATAATTCCAGTTCGCCGATCCAGAAGCTACATCGAAAAGTTTCGTCCACAAAATTTTTGAATAACCAAAGAAAAAAGGCGAGGCCGATCAACATGGACCGGCTCGCCTCTCACGGGGGGTTAAGAAAGCTCCTGCTTTCCAGAACGAACTACTGCGTTCTAAATTCAGCTTAGTTCAACACCAATGGGAAAGTACGACGTTGCTTTCGGGGCGATTGGAAACCACCGCATAAACTCTAGTTTTCGTACTGAATGTAACGGTTCTATGGAATGTTCAGAGTGCGTTTGGCACATTAAACTAACAACTTGTCGAAATGCTTCCCTAACAACACTTTGTCCGTCTAACCGGAGAATCCAACTGAACATGCCAGCACGCACCTCTCTTCTTGTCGCCGCGCTCATTTGCTTAATTTCGATCGAAGGGACCGTCGACACGCATGCAGAGACAGTTGTCGCTGCACCCCTAGCTCAGCAGCTTGCTCAGAGAGTCACCATTTATCGCGACGGATATGGAGTTCCTCACATCGACGCGCGTGACCTGCCGTCCGCTGCCTTTGCATTTGGATATTGCCAGTGCGAAGACTACTTCTGGCAAGTCGAAGATAGCACGATCTGGGCATTGGGGCGATACGCCGAAATCAACGGAAAATCGGCACTGGAAAGCGACCTCATCACCCACTCCTTCGAGATCCCTAGTCGCAGTCGGACCGATTATGAACAGACTGCTCCCGAGAACCGCGTGATTGGCGAAGCTTATGCTGCTGGCATCAACCAATACTTAGCGACGCACACAGAGACCAAACAAAGTCTGATTCAACAATATGAACCATGGCAACTACTGGCACTAGGGCGCAGGGTCTACCTTGAGCTTTCATTGATTTCGAACCAAAGAAGAGGTGATTTTTCACCTGAAGCGGCCAGTGAGATTAACCAACAGGCTGGCTCGAACGCTTGGGCGGTGGGTCCCAGCAAGACGAAACTGGGAAGTACAATGCTTTTTATCAACCCGCATCAACCATGGTATGGCTATGGGCAATGGTACGAAGGGCACTTGCGCACCGACGACGGCATCGACTTTTATGGTGCAACCTTTTTCGGCAGCCCGCTTCTGGCCATTGGACACAATCACAAGTGCGGTTGGAGCTTCACAGTCAATGAACCTGATGTAGTGGATCTCTGGAACATCAGGTTTGAAACAGATCGCCCCAATCACTACCGTCATGGTGACCAGATGCGCGAAGCCACCCTTTGGCAACAGGAAATCAAAGTCAAAGGGCAACCCAGCCAAATGTATACGTTACGCAAGACGCATCATGGCCCCATCCTAAAGGAGAACTCGGATGGCACCTTTCGAGCGTGTCAGTGCGCAAACCTGTATGAACATGACGTGCTAACGCAGCTTAAAGGCATGCTGCGAGCCGAAACGGTGCATGAAGTACGCGCGGGCATGGGACTCAAAGGATTGCCTATCTTCAATACTGTCTCGGTCGACTCACAGGGCAACATCCTTTATCTGTACAGCGGTTCGGTGCCACGGCGAGATCCAAGCTTCGATTGGACGCAGCCTGTCGATGGCAATGACCCACGTACGGATTGGCTAGGCTTGCATTCGATTGACGATATGCCCCAGATATTAAATCCGCCGACCGGTTATGTGCAAAGCTGTAATTCTACACCGTTTACAACGCCCGACGATTCCAACCCAGCCCCCCTGGACTTTCCACATTATATGGTGATGGACAAACACGACGACAAACGGCGAGCCAAGGTCAGTCGAATGATTCTACGCGAATCGCAAGATCTGACTCTGGAACAGTTCGAACAATTGGCTTTTGATACACGCTTGTACTGGGCCATCAACGAACTGCCTAACTTGCGCCGACACTACGAACGCTTGAAGACATCCAATCCTGATTTAGCGTCTCAAGCTGCCGAGTACTTCCAACACTTTGATGGCTGGGATTGCCGCATTAAGGCCGATTGCACGCGATCGACATTGTGTGTTGCCTGGTACGAAGAACTGTATGGATTTGGTTATCCGGCAGAAACACTCAAGGCCAACTTTGTGAGCCAACCGGATCTCAAATTTCAAGCGTTGATTCAAGCTGCTCAAAAGCTGCAAGCAAACTTTAAGCAGTGGCAAGTTCCCTGGGGCGACATCCATCGCATTCAACGCCATTCCAACGTTGCCAATTTGGTGGCCGTCCCGCTGACCGATCGTAAACCCAGTCTGCCGTGCCTTGGCGCGCCTGGGCCACTAGGCATTGTGTTCACCGTGTACTACACGCCCAGCATGTACATTCCTGTCCTTCGAGAGACTCGCAAGCAGTACGCCGTTGTTGGCACGTCTTACACTGGCGTTGTCGAGTTCACACAGCAAGGGGTGAGAAGCAAGTCTTTGATTCAATTCGGCAGCAGCAGCGACCCACAGTCGCCTCACTATCTGGATCAAGCCCAACTACCCTCCGAAGGTCGCATGAAGGATGTTCAGCTCGACTGGCAACAAATCCGCGCTCAGGCTCGTCGCTCCTATCGACCTGGAGAACGCAATTAAGCCATTTCGGCCAGCACGACACGTTCAGTCTGACGACTGCGCTGAAATAGGATCAAAAACAGAGCGATCGACAAGACGATGCTGATGAATTGCCACTCAGGTCGGTAGCTCCAGCCTTCAACACCGCTTTCTATTGCCCAGTTGAGTGCGTCTGGAACGGCTAGTGAATTCTTGGCGCACCAAGCCATGGTCAGTGACAGTCCATTGTTAATGCAGTGGACGATGATCGTGCAGAATACGCCACCTGTTCGCCACGCAATTAAACCTAGTAACAAACCCATGACTGACGCCGAGATCGACTGCTGAAGGATGGCATGGGTAAAACCAAATAACAAGGCGCTAACGATCACGGCTCGAAGAACGCCCTGCTGCCGTAACAATCCACCAAAGATGAAGCCTCGGAATGCCAATTCTTCACAAATTGCTGGCAGAGCGGCCAGCAACAGCAGGATGACCCACAGCTCTTGCTGGAATACTAGGCCTTCGAAATTCTGCAAAGCCAACATGGTCTCCGATCCGATCGGATAGATGGAGACAATGGCTTTTCCCAGCACTTGATAGGATGGATGCAGCGCAAAGCCGATCAGGACGGCTGCCGTTACGTGTGACAATTGAGTCCGGTGGATGCGCAGGGCTTTGCGCGGCGAGCGTGTCAGGAGCATCGCCATCAGGACGCAAGGTGCCAAAATCAGTCCAACCTGAACCAGTATGGTCACCGTGACAAAGGAAGCCTGGGGGCTGACAAAAAACTGAGCGAAAAACCGTCCGACCAGAATCAAAACGCCACACAGCAGTGCCACGCTGGGCTGAGCGGTCACTTGCCGATCTCGCCACAGGTGATGTAGCCACAATTGCATGTCCCACTTGCCTCCTTCGTGGAACATGACGGTTTCACTCTCGAACTGGCGTATCGCCCAACGAATGGCCAGCAGGCAACAGAGCAAAGTCACCAGAAAGACTACCGGTAAGTAGACCATGGCTTCTCCGATTCGGCCTTCGATCAACGACCGCACTAGGAACACGGCTCCCGAGACAGGAATCATGCTGGTTCCGAGATTCAGTTCCATGCTGGGGATCATGGGCAAGCCGACCAGCGGCAAGGTGATCAGCAGCAGTGGCATCAGATAATACTGGCCTTCCTTAGTACTTTTAGCCAGGGCGGCCACGGCAAGCGAACATGCGCTAAAAAAGGCCGACATCGGAAGCAGGAGCAGAAGCAACCAGCCCAGGGAATGAAGCGGCATGGCCCCAAACGCATCCGCAATTTTGCTGGAGCCGCTAGAGGCCAAACTGCGAACAACCAGGCCGGTCGTCAATTGCATACTCATTAAGTTCAAGACGGCACTGCCGATGCTAAAGGCGTTGATCGTAAGCAACTTCCCCCACACGATCTCGCGGCGTCGGGCCGGACTGGACAGAAGCGTCTCCAGAGTACCACGCTCCTTTTCGCCAGCACAAAGGTCGATGGCGGGATAAAAGGCTCCCGTCAACGCCCATATCAACATGATAAATGGCAGGATCTTGCTCCAGCGCACAGCTTGACGAACGCTACTTGCCGATGTGTCTTTTGTCTCCAAGTGAATTGGAGTAGACAAAACGGCTGGAAGACCGGCGCTGAGCATCTGACGGGTACGCCACTGAGTCCACCAGTTGTCGATAATTCGTGTGATGCGGGACTGAGCGATCATCGACTGATCGCGAGTCAGATTGGTCAGTAGTAACAAGCCCTGATGCGCCGCCACACTGACTGCTTGATTGTCGACCGCAACCTGAACAGACTTAACGGACTGTTCTTCATTGCCTTGATGGCCAACCCCCAAGTGTTTGGGGAATTCCTGCTGAATGACTAGAACAGCATCGGCGCGTTTGCTATCAAGCAATTTTCTTGCTTCAGACTGAACCTCGTCCGTGGCCAGCTCCGGCCAAGACACCAATTGGAACTCCAGAAGGCGTCGATCCTCTGCGGAGACATGCTTGAGAACCAGTTGTCCATCTTTGTCAATAAGCGGCAACTCTTCCGGCCAATGCTGATTGCCTACGATCGTGATGCGAACGGGGCTATCCTGGTGAAATTGAGCGACCTGCATCAGCAGCATGCCCAGCAAAGGATAAAGCAACAACGGCAATACGGTGATGGTGAACAGCGTGCGTCGGTCACGCAGTTGATCCATCATCTCGCGCTTGAAAATCAAGTGAACATGGTTCCAGTTCATGATGCCTCGTTATATGCCTGCACCCGCGCATTGAATTCCACAAGCCAGTTTTCGTTCATGATCAGATTGCATCAGCAAATCAAAGAACAGTTCCTCGAAGTCGGTCTGCTGGTACTTGTCAGCCAGTTCAGGCAAGGTGCCCATGGCCAGCATTCGACCATGGTAAAGAATACCAACGCGATCACACAACTTTTCGACTTCGCGCATGATGTGCGTAGAAAAGATAATACACTTACCCTGTCGGCGGAAGTTGGCGATGATCTCAAGCAGCGCTCGGGCGACCAGCACGTCTAGACCTAGCGAAGGTTCATCGAACACCAACACTGGCGGGTCGTGTACGATAGCTCTGGCTATCGAAACTTTCTGCTTCATGCCAGTTGACATGCGACCACACGATATGTCGCGGATCTCCTGCATTTGCAACTGCTCAAAAATCTGTTCCATCCGCTCTCGTAGTCGGTCGCCGGGGATGCCATGCAGCTTGCCAAAGTATTCGACCAGTTCCCACGCAGTCATGCGGGCGTAAGTGGCGGTATTGTTAGACACAAAGCCGATGCTATACCGCACTTCGTCTGGATGAGTGGTTACGTCGAACCCGTTGACGCGAGCCTTGCCGGATGTTGGCTTTAGAACGGTACTGAGAATGCGTAAGGCAGTAGTTTTGCCTGCGCCGTTTGGCCCTAGCAAGCCAAAAATCTCGCCCGGACCGACGTGAAAACCTACGTTGTCCAGGGCCAGAAATTCACCCGACTCCAGATCTGGATATGCTTTGGTCAATCCTTCGGCTTCGACCATGCTCTACCTTTCAGTCCAAAACTTCAATTGCGTATCCGATTCGTCGCACTGCTTCATGAAATTCTACGTCGCACACATGGTTACTCACCAGCCTTGTTAGTCGCAGAAGGCATTGATTGACAGTTGATGGCTTCAGCAATGATGGCCTGCATGTCTCCAAGACCTCGCGGAACCGAACTTGGTGAAGCGGAGCCGCTACTTGAATCACTCTTGGGAGCGGATTGTACGTGAACAGCGCTGGTAGTCGTATCGTCGCTGAATAAGGCCGTGTCGGTTACCGCTGCACACATCTGAGCGATTGAAGCGGATGAGGCTGCTGTGTCAACTACTGGCCTGGCAGAATCCTTTTCCTGGGCAGTTGATGCCTGAGCTGATTGCTGTTGCTTCGTCTCCTGAATAGCCGGCGATGGCGTACGGCCGGGAGTCTGTGTCAGGTTGGGTGCAGCCGCATTTCCGGTACTTGTTACTTGATCAGGCGCTTGTTTGGTTTGAACACTTGCAGTCATGGCATGTGCCCCTCGCTCCTGAGTGGTAGCCTGTCGCGACGCTTGCAAAAACTGCTCGGAGCGTTGCTTGATTGTTGTGTTGACAGAGGTTGCAGCAGGTTTGGGGCTGGTTATGTTTCAGCTGGTGACAGCTTGTTCCGCAGTGGCAACTCTTCTTTCGCCGCCCAGATCCAATGGTACCAGCAGGAATACGACGCCAAGCCCCAGAAACAGACCGCTAGCCAGTGCTCCGCCG
>DAIRSD010000116.1:0-11587 GCA_036804625.1 Aureliella sp.
GTACTCAGTACTCAGTACTCAGTACTCAGTACTCAGTACTCAGTACTCAGTACTCGGATCGCTTGGTCTTTGGTGCTTAACTTGCCGTCGAGTTGCAGGCATCTGACTTGAAAGAGCCAGTCTTTGAATCGCGGATCAGGGCGAAAGCCAGATTGGATCAAGTCCTGGCCAGTCAGTAGCGGTGGTGGATCTAGTTGCTCGACAGGCCAAGCCAAACGTTGACGGAGCCACCGTATGGTTTGCAAATCGGCTTGACCAACGTGACATCGCATCTCCAGGAGTTCAACAGCAATCGATGCCCAGGGAGATACTAGCACAGGCTGTATTTGTGACCAAGGCAAGTGCTCCGCTTCAGAAAGTGTAATTTGATGAGCCAGCGCAAAATTGATGGCAGCGGCATGGTCGTTAGATAACTTGAGCCGAGCCTTTAGGTGACTGGTGGTTTCTTGGCAGTGTCTGCCGACGGCGGTCCAAAGTAGAGCCGCTAGACGGGATAGCCAAGTGCAATTCTGAGTCAAGCCCAGCATTCGGATGATCTGCTGGGCACAGTTTTTTTCCTGCCAGCATGCGTCGACCTCGGGCAAAAGCACTTTTAGAAGACCCGTTTCGGCCCATGCCTGCACCGCCCACGCGCTGGCATCGGTCTCCAGCGTCTTACGCAGCTCAACCGCCAGTCGCTCGCCGCTAACGGCGATGGCCTGTTGAGCGTGTCGCCCGATTGCCCGATACGTTTCATCTTCGATCTCAAAGCCAAATCGAGCCGCTATCCGAACCGCTCTTAACATACGAAGCTTGTCCTCACTGATCCTGGCATCCGCGTTTCCAATGGCCCGAACGATGTGACGTTCCAGGTCCTGCTGGCCACCAACAAAGTCAAGCACTTGAGCAGCTAAGGGGTCGTAGAACATCCCGTTGATCGTGAAATCGCGTCGCTGAGCATCCAATTCGGGAGTGCTGAAGGTGACCCAGTCGGGCCTGCGTCCGTCGCTATAGCTGCTGTCGGTTCGAAACGTGGCAACTTCAACTTGATGCCGACGATCGCTGGCTTGCACGATGATCACTCCAAAGGCAGCGCCCACCGGTAGCGTGTTGCCGAATCCGAACAGCTTTCGAATGTCGGGGGGCTGTGCATTGGTCGCGATATCGAAATCGGCGGGTTGGATACCCAGCAGAAAGTCGCGAACGCAGCCTCCAGCCCAATAGGCATCAAAGCCAGCGTCGCGAAGTCTCCGTACGACTTCGATGGCAAATTCTCTCAGTGCATGGGTGCTATCGGACGTCAAGTTGGTTTCGCTTCAGTTATCTGGGGCTCGGGTTGACGGGGATGGCGGACGCTTCAATACGTCCACGTTAGCTTGGCTCGTTTGGTCGCTGAGCCAATCGGATGACTGGCAGGATTCTCTCAAGTGCTTTTCGGCATTCTTCCAGTATTGGTACTGGCTGTTCGGGATGGCTACCTACTAAGTACTCCAAGACGTTGGGGACATTGATCCGTTGTTGCACTTGGTTTAGTAGTACCGCGAGCTGGTTCAAAAGACTGGACTGCTGTGCATCGGTAAGTGGTATCGCTTCGTGATGTACCTGGCCCCCACGCTGAGTTCTGGTCAACCTTAACAGTCGTCCTGCGGACACGGTCATCTTATCGTCTTTGACGTACAATCGCCTGAGTTGTCCAACTTAATAGAACTGCACTACAGGGCTTTCGTCAAAGTAAAAGCTCCATCCCTGGTTGGCTCGACATCCCGCAAACAACTCGACAACCTTATGCTGTCTAAAGTGCAATCCCTCGGGTCGAAGCAGTAGCCGCTCTCGGTAGGCTGTCGCTTCGAGCTAGAAGTTTTCACGTTTCTGCTGATGGATTGCCTTGCTTGTTAGATTTTACTGAATAAGTCGAGTTTGCTGGTCGATATCAAAGGTGAAGTCTCATTGGTGCTTTGCTAGCACGAAAGGAATCGTCATGCTCCGACAAGTCCCTCTAGCCCTGATCTTAATCGGTCTGGTGCTGTCTGTATCCGGCTGCATCTGTGTACAGCCAGGAAATCGTGAGTTTGTTGGCAGTGGATCGCTTGGCGCGGGGCTGGCCTGTGACCAGGGCTGTGCTGTGTCGGAGTGTGAATCTGGGAACTGCGATGGTCATATCGCGGGTGGCCCCTTGGCTGGGTTCTTTGGTTCGGGATGCTGTGGTCTGGGCGGTTGCGGCCAATGGTACGTGGACGAATGGATCAACGAGCCGCCTGAGCCAGATCATTGCGGATTTGATCATTGCGGCAGCGATGTTTGTTCGCGTGGCTGCGGGGCACCTGCGCGTTCGTTCTTTCGGATGTTGTTAGGCGATCGATGTATGGATGACTGCGTAAGTTGTGGTTGCGACGAAGCGACTACTTGTGCTGCGGGCTGTGATTCTGGCTGCGCTTCGGACGGTGGGTATTCTTCTGGCACCGGTTGCCAGTGCGGGGGTAACGGCGTTGGTACCGCGCCTGGAGAAGTATCAAACCAGCCGACGGAAGGCTACAGCACGCCAGTTCCCTCGGCCCCAACTACCGAATCTACGACCAAACCTACTAGTAAGATCAAAGCGCCAACACCGGCCCCAGTGCTGAAATCCAGCGCAGCCACTCGATTGAATCCAGCCATGCGTAAAGTAGTCCGCTAGCTCAGCGGCCAGAGGGCTAACGCGTATGCAAACTGCGTCGTCGACGTTCTTCACGGCGCATGTCGTCAATCAAACCGGCAACCTCTGGGACTTTGTCAATGCCACGAAGGTTCAGTTCGGGGTGACTTTGGTCTCGTCCGCTGATGCGTATCGAGCCGATTCCTAACATTCGCTCGACGATCCCTTGGCTGTAGCTGATATCTTCGATGTCAATCACCTCCAGTCGATCAGTGCGTCTAAGCAGGACGCCTTCTTGGTGAATAAATCGCTGAGTCGTCAGTTCGTAGTGCAAGCCCAAGCGACGATACAGGTAGGTGCCCAGTACGGAAACCCAAAGCAGAATAACACAGCCAGCCACCGCGTAACTGACCGCTGGCTCGCTGCCGGGAGCAAGTCGCATCACGGCAAACCCGGCCAAAACGGTAATCAATCCGGACATCACCCATGCACCGTACATGGCCTTGGCGCAGTATCCGCCTTTCCATAGGCTGCGCTCTGGGGGAGCGGGTGAATTGGGGGAGTCAACAATTGTGGCCACCCATTCGCGATATCTATCCATACTGCTGTGTGGTTGGAGCGGGCTGGGATTTTCTGCATCTGTCATGGTTGAATTCTTTGGGAGAGACTTCGTATTATGGGGACAGGTCAGTCAGTTAATCTGTCGGTTGTGCGCCGTGTTGAATCCTGATAGTTTGATTGTTGACCGGTCCTATTGTACCGAATCTCCTTTGCTGTGTCGTAGCCCCTTTGCCCTACAAGCCACCGGCCCTGGGCTGCATGGCGATTTGGCAGAATAATCAGCCTTGTTTGAAGTTTGTTAGGTGTTGGTTTACTTGAGAAATATACCGATAGCTGTTACAACACTATCGGTGTCGTGTACTGGGCGTAACTGAGTTGTTCCGATCGCTTATCGGAATGTCAGCGTTTTTTCTCAGGGAGAATAACCGATGATTTGTCCCAATTGTAGTGCCGACAACGATCGCGTTATCGATTCGCGAGCAAGCGATGATGGGCGTACGATTCGCCGCCGGCGGTTCTGCAATCATTGTAGAAAACGATTTACGACCTACGAGCGCGTCGAGCAATATCCGCTAAAAATCGTGAAGAAAGATGGGGCTCGAGAGCCTTTCATGCGAGAAAAAATCGAGCGGGGTGTTGAACGCGCTTGTTGGAAACGCCCTATCAGTGCTGAACAGATTCGAGCTTTAGCGGTGCAAGTGGAAGCGGAATTGCAGAGCGATGTAGAATCGGAAGTTCTAAGCACAGTCGTTGGACGTCTAGTGATGCAGCGTCTGGCTGAATTGGATCAAGTGGCTTATGTCCGATTTGCCAGCGTCTACCGCGAGTTCAAGGATGTCGAAGATTTTGTGGCCGAACTAGCACCTCTTAGACACTCCACCGAGGGTTTGAACGACTAGTCTAAACTTAGCGTTGAACGCGTACGAATGGATTCGGCAGGCCATTGCGTTGCTTCTGCGTCCGAATGCAAGCGCTTCTCTACGGAACCGCCTGTTGTGGTTTTGGCAATCGAGAAATCACATCGCTTGCCCATGGCTTTCCTTCATACAACAATCGCATGTCGCGATAAAATGACTCGATCTGTTCAACTGAATGACTTTTTTCGGCTGATTCGATCATCTCTTTCAGTTGCGACGCAGCCAAAGGATCCTTGTGAATCGAAACGGTCGACTGAGCATTTAACGCAAATTTAGCAAGTTCGACCAATCTTCGTTCGCGTGGCGAGGGCGGAGCTTTCTGAAAGAGGTAGATGAAGGCGGGCAGTTTTTCTCGCCCCACCGCGGCGGCTCGACTGCGTGCTAGCATGCAATCCAAAAAACCGATGTCAGCAGCGCTCAACGTTTGGACGCCATCAGATCGAGCCGCTTTGCGCTGCAGGATTTTGACCTGCCGTGAAAGTTCAATTTCATCTTGGATCGCTTGAATCTCGCCACTTCGCGGATCGTCAGCATGTCGGCTCAAAAATTCGTCGACTTGATCTTCAGAGCCCATTAACTGAGATTCGTCGCCAGATTCTGCGGCCACAAGAATCTGTTGGTAAAGCTGGTCTGCCGATGGCGGTCGAAGCATCCAAATACCCGCTCCAATGCTTGCCAACAATATCAAAACGATACCAAGAACGGACAGCAACTGGACCCAGTCCCGTGCGGCCGTGTGCGAGGGTTGTGTCGTTGCGATCGTGTAAACCGTTCTGTCTGCATCCGTCACAGGGACATAGCGGTTACCGCCAGCAGGTGAACCCGGGTTTGGCGACAATGTGCCCGTAACATGCAGTCCGGTCTCGCTGTCCGCAGTGGGGCTGCGGACGTAGCCACTTTTAATCTGGCCCGGAGGTGCAGATGGTGCTGACAAAGAGGTCGGAAGGGGGCCTGCCGGATTTTCAGAGGCCACCAAGGTCGGCTGTTCGTGAGTGCTGCCCGGCTGACCTGTGTCAGGGCCGCGACTTTCTTGCGGACTAGAGTTTGCTTGATGCGGAGCGGATAGCTGATCATCCTGCATGTCCAGCGATGTCAGTTGTTTACCGATGTCGTATTGCTGCGTGGGTGGGGCACTGGCCGCAGAGGGCTTGCCGCCAGTCAATTTTGGCTTAGCCTTCAGCGCTAGCTGAACCGACTTCAAGCGGTTGCTGACAACCAATGCGGTCGGAGGACGCTTTTGTGGATCTTTGGATAGCAGTTGGTGCACCAATTCAGTCAGTTCGGAAGGCGCTAGATCGGCATATTGCGAAAGGTCGGGAACGGAGCTGTATCGCACCGCATACAAGACTTCAGGCAGGCTCTTTCCAATAAAAGGTGGACGTCCGGCTAGTAGCGCAAATAACACACAGCCCAAACTGTAAAGATCGCTTCGAGCTGTCACCATTTTGCCTTCAGCCTGTTCAGGAGGCATGTAATCGGCTGTACCAATTACCGAGCCGGCCGCCGTTTCATCGGTCGATCCAAACAGTTTGGCAATACCAAAGTCGGTCAGTTTGATGCTGCCCGTTGAGTCCAACATTAAGTTGGCTGGCTTCAGGTCACGGTGGAGGATGCCAATGGTGTGTGCATGCTTTAGAGCAGCGCAGGTTTCGATTCCCACGTGAACCACGTCGGGCCAGTCCAATCGTCCCTGAGTCCGAAGTAGTTCGTGTAGCGACTGGCCTGCCACATACTCCATCACGTAGAACAACATCCCCTGCTCCTCGCCGTAGCCGATCAGGCTAACGATGTTGGGGTGCTTCAGCCTTTTGAGCGCTTCGATTTCAGCAGCGAACCTACGCCGAAAGCGAGGTTGGTTTGAGATTCCACTGGCGATCACTTTAACGGCCACCAAATCGCCAGTTTTCGAATGGGACGCCTTGTAAACCGATCCCATTCCACCTCGACCAATGACGCGCTCTACCTGATACGGACCTAAAAATTCAAAGGAATCGCGCGCCATGTTTGGATTGCCCCCGTGCAGTGCCTGGCAAAAGAAGTACTTTGGCCGTCTGGATAAGCTACTGCACCCGAAAGCCTATGGTTAGGTTCGGGGCAGAGTTTGGTTTGACACTTGTTATCATATCCAGTTTACTTAACTGGAACGCTGAATGCTAAAGCAGGCAACGGACTGCAGAGCGGATTTAGCTGGTGAATCCGGTAGGCACTGTAGCGAGTCTATCGCGCGCAGTGCCAGTCGTTTGGCCGTGTTCAATGTGCGCTCTCCGGCGGACGAGGCGCGGATCAATTGGCTGATAGTCGCTTGACTGGGATCGTCTTGATTGTTCAAGAGTTCCAGAGCCTTGCGGCGCTGTGTGTCATCACACGTGTTCAAATAGTATAGCAAAGGCAAAGTGGGTTTGCGCTGTGCCAGGTCGGTTCCCAAAGTCTTACCGACCTGCTGAGTGCCCCAGTAATCCAGCCAATCGTCGCAGATCTGAAAGGCCAGCCCTAGATACCGTCCAAAGCGATGAAGGGCTTTTTGTTGTTGACGGTCAGCTCCGGCTTGCCAAGCGCCCAATCGGCAACTGACGGCACATAGTGAAGCCGTTTTTTGGAGCAGCATGTCATAATATTCGTTCTGCGAGACCTGCCAATTTCCCGCCGACAGTTGCTGCCGCAGTTCCCCCTCGCACAACT
Source organism: Aureliella sp. (assembly GCA_036804625.1). Lineage (GTDB taxonomy): Bacteria > Planctomycetota > Planctomycetia > Pirellulales > Pirellulaceae > Aureliella. The sequence goes on from DAIRSD010000116.1 coordinate 6,769, forward strand.
GCGTCGCCGCTGCCGCGATGCGTCGCGCCGGGAAGGTCGAGCGGCAGGACGCGGCGGCCGCGTAGGCTTTGGTGAAAAGGAAATCGCCCAGCAAAATAGCGGCCGATGTGCCCGCGACGGCTCCGATGGTTGGCTGATGGCGTCGACTTTCGGCATGATCCATCACATCGTCGTGGATCAAGCTAGCCGCATGAACCAATTCAACCGAAACGGCGATATTCAGCAGGTCTTGATCTATCGAGCAAACCTGTGTCTTGCACTGGCCAGCGGCCTGAGCCGATAGCAGCACCAACATGGGACGCAATCGCTTTCCACCCATGGATGATGCCTTCTGCGCCAATTGAGCCACGACCGAATGAGGGCTGTAAAGAATCAGCTTCAATTCTTGCTCGACCATCTGCAGCGAGCTGCCAATGCACTTAACCACCTGGTCTTTCAGTTGCTGCAGATCCACAGTGGCCACGTTTGAAGCGGTACAAGCCGCAGCGGACAGGTTTTCGTGAACGCTTGGCCACTGGCCGTCTGGCCCAACTCCTGCCGGTTGATCGATCATTTCGGTACTTTGCTTCTAGTGGATGATGGTTTTAATCAGCAGGCGTCAAGGTGGACCGATTGTAGTCTCCGCGCTGGCCACCACTTTTACTCAACAAAATAACATCGGTGATACTCATGCTTCGGTCGCTCGACTTGCACATGTCGTAAACTGTCAGCGCGGCCAAGGAAGCTCCCACCATGGCTTCCATTTCTACGCCGGTTCTGGCTGTGGCTTGCACCCCAACCACGATCTGCAATTGATTGTCGGATAGCCACCGAAAATCCACATCGACTCCCTCCAATCCCAGGCTGTGGCACAGAGGAATCAGTTCCGCAGTTTTCTTGGAGGCACCGATGGCCGCCAGTCGTGCTACTTGTAAGACATCTCCCTTGCCGATTTGGTTGGCTCGAACCGCTTCCGCAGTCGCTTTGTTCATGACGCAGGTGGCGCTGGCGGCGGCTCGACGAACCGTAACCGGCTTGTCGGCCACGTTCACCATCCGGGCGTTGCCTGAGGCATCCAAGTGACTGAGTCGTTGACTGGTCGAATCAAATTCAGCAAGCTTTGCCATGAGAAACTAAATTTAAGGTAAAAACAGCAGGTGGCGGGGTGAGCAAGTAGGTTGCCGAGGAATCGTGTACCGCACCCTTATGCCAACCGTTATTCTGCCTGATGGTTAACCGGCGGTGGGAAGCTGTTGGGCCAACATAAATCGGCAAACAAAGCCTTGCCAGAGCAGTGATTCACCGCCAGTCTATAGCAATTTGACTGTTGGCAGGCTGTTGCCGTAACAGCCAATTACGGGTACTGGGCGTTGGGGTATTCCTCAAGCCTGACGTGCCGAATTATAGCTGCTGGAAAGGGGTATTAGAATCCCTAGAACTGCGAGATCGTACAGCTTAGATACTTGAGATTTTGCCTGATCAATAAAAAACCCGCTTGACTTGTTAGGCAAGCGGGTCGTTACATTTTCGAGCTTGTTCTGGGGTTTAGCCTTTAGATCGCGGTATTTTCTGGTGGCAAGCACAGACTTAACGGAATACGTTAAACCAGTTCTTTTTTGCCGCCGATCAAAGTACGCAATCTTTCGGCAAGCAGACGAGCGTCAAATGGCTTTTTGAACGTCTCGTTGATCGCCGAACGATCAAAGCTAAAGGTCTGGCCATCATCTGGCAGCAAGGCAATCAGAATGATTTCGGTGAAATCATTGTTCTTTCGCAAATTCTGGCAGATTTGTAGCGCTTCCACCTTGCCGATCGAAAAGTCAACGATCATGCAATCTGGGTGGAAACTTTCTGCCTGAATGCCCGCCTCGAAGCCGCTGGCTGCGGTACCAACCTTGAAGGATTTTTCAAGCGGTAGTTCCCGCTTGAGATTTTCAATCAAGACTGGATCCTGAGCCACAATCAAGACCTTGGCCATTGCCTCATCTTCCAAGTCCCCTAAGGGCATACCATGCTCTTTGAGGAATCTGATGAGGTATTCTCGCGGGATGCGACGGTCTTGTGATCCGGGGATGCGATATCCCTTCAGGCGGCCTGAATCGAACCATTTGCTCACGGTTCGAGGGGCTACCTTACAGATCTTTGCGCCCTGTCCTGTGGTGAAAACCTTCATATGCAGGATCTCCGTTTTCCTTACGTGAGTTTTAGAGCTGGCTAAGTTCAATGTTCAAACTCAATCAGCCGTTAATCGCCCCCTATTTGTGCGATTTCGATCGGTTTGGGCCGATCCGTTGAAAGTCAATCCTTTGACTTTTCCTCGAACAAACACTTGGGTCAGGGGCTGGTTTTTCTTGCCTCGGGTTGACTGATCAGGGGCTTCAGCAGACCACAATCAGTCAACTTTCGGTACTTAAATCGGTCAGTATGCCACCGCGATCCCTGGTCCACGAAGTCGATTCGCATTCTCACACCCCCGAGCGATCATGCGCTAGGCGTGGGATTGGCTAAGAAAGAACCGTTTTCAATTAGAGCAATCAGAACAGCCCTTGGGTCGTCCGATCGTAAGAGAATCCGAGCATGGATCGGCGCATGGTGATTGCTCACCGCCGCCAAAAATGCTGGCTGATATTATCCGGATCAATCCTAGTCGATTCATCCGTGACAAATCAGTTAGATTCCCCCCTAACTGAACCAGTTGCTTCCGCCTTGCCCGAACCATTCGATTCGTTGGGACTTTGCAGAACAAACTGTCCGCTGTTAGTATTCGATTCTAGCGGGGTAATTACTTTAGGAAGATTGCTCGTTTGTACAGTTCCAACCCACAAAAAGTCTACCAGTCTGATCTTCGGCACAGGTGTTTCAGCCTTCGTGATAGTAAACTTCTCCCAGCCATCCCTATTTATCAGTAAACGCTAGCTATCAACCGAAGGGTGTGACTCAACAGCATTTAGGTTCTCAGGTGCAACCATCCGCCATCGTGTTGCAACCGTTCGGCGTGCACCATTGTCTCGCTGGCCCCACCCTACATTTACTGCGACATGGGATATGGGGTTTGCGAGTTTCGCTATTTACATGGTCTGGTCAAATGAGGTAATCTGCCCAATGGACTTGGCGAAAAAGTGGTGTAGTTGCAAAGTTTTCGAGCGAGAACGAACGCTGCTTGACGGCAATGGAATGATCGCCATCCACAAAACCCCCGCACTAAAGTTTCCCAATAGGAACTTAGTTTATTGCCCATGATGGAAATTGGATCATGAACGCAGTCGGTATTCTACTTTCGTTGGCACTCCTTGGACAAACCAACATCGAACCATTGGGTTCCAGTCGGCTTCCAGCGCCGACAAATTCTGCTGTGGCCGACAACCTTTTGAGTAGCCCCGATAGCGGCGAAGTCACCAAATATGGTTGGCAACTGAACGAAAACAACGAGCTTGAATATTTGGTTCAGATCGCTCCCGATATGATCCCATTCATGAATCGCACCACCGGTCAAAAGGAATTTGTCAGCGAGATCCCCAAGCAACTGGTAGGACGGATTCATCGAGTGGTCGTTAGCATTGGGACAGGACCATTGCCTCGCAATCCAAGCTTGCAAGATATCGATCGCATGGTTCCCGCGATTGCTAGCTTACCACCCGGACGAATGCAGCAGTTGGAGCCTGATGCGTCTGTTGTCAACGTGAATAATAACCAGCAGAACACGGGTCTACCGCCCTATCCGCAGTCCTACGCGGGTCAGACTCAGGCTACGCCAAATTCAAACTTCAACCAGAATGTCCCGACAGCACCGCTGGGTAGCGCTTTTTTAGATGGTGCTCGAAACGGCGGGCAGAACATGGCTGCCGGGACAACCAATCGCAACTCGACCAGTCTACCCGGGTCAGGACAACTGGGAACAGGGCAAACTGGAACAGGTCAGCCAGGGTTTGGCCAATCAGGTTGGGGGCAAAACGCCAACAACCTACCTCCAGCGACCTCGGGAAACGCTTCGGCTAACACGGCTCCACTGGGTAGCAGCAGGCAGTTTTCCAATACGGCTAACCATCCTACGAATGCCCAATCGCAGCGCCAAAACGTTCAGGGAAACCAAACCGACAACCGGCAGCTTCCAGGCTCAGGTTGGAACAGCACTGGCGACATGGGGCGATTCGCAGATCAAAGGTTCAGTGGTAATAATAACCTGTCCAATTGGCAGGGAAGTCAGAACTCACAGGATCCTCAATCGTTGCAGCCCAACGGTGGATACCCTTCGCAATTTAACAATAATCAGTATGCCAACAACCAGTATGGTCAAGGGAATCAATATGCTTCCAATGGTCAAGCTGGTTTCGCCAATCAAAATCCCGGTTTTCAGTCAAACGCACAGGGTTTTGGAGATACACATGGCCGTCAAGGGATGTCCATCGCTGACCAGATGCGATCCACTGGCCAGTGGGTTGCAACGGGGAATTCCAACGACAACTATCAGCGCAATTCGCGCAGTTTGATCGCAGGTAACTCACCCAGTGACCACCAGCGGTACGACGGAGCGACCGGTGCGCGCGGCGATTATTCCGGCAATGAGAACAACTACCATCTATTCATCTTTTTTGTGCTGTCCGTCGCAGTGAATCTTTGGATGGTGCATTTGCTGCGTAGTCTATACGTGCGCTATAAGACGCTACTGGCCAGCCTGCGCAGCCAAACAGCTTAGCGGTCAGGGAGCCGTTCCGTTCCGAGTGGAGTCGACGGTAGGTCAATCGGACGCAAACAGGCGGAATTTGGCCTACTGGCCCCCCGTAGGCTCCGACTATCGACTAAACTAAATTGACGGCTAGAGTTGTGGGATCGGATGCTGGTC
>DAIRSD010000117.1:0-11575 GCA_036804625.1 Aureliella sp.
AGCCTTTGTTGCTTGGCTGCTGACTAGATCTTCGAAGGTGGCCGTCTGCATCGGCTGTGACGCTGTTTTGGGCGTTTCTTCTTTCTCGTACGAAGGAACCTTGGCTGGATCGGCTGTATGATCCGATGCGTCAGCCTGCGACTGCTTGCGTTTCAGCTCCTCCTTTTCTCGCTGAACTTGGGTTTTCCAATCTTCATCGATGATCAACTTGGGCTCTTCATCAGCGGGTTGCTGGGACATGTCTAATCAATTAACTAGTTAAAAGTGTTAGAAACGGATTCAAGCAAACCGGGCGATTGCATCAGAACTTAGCTGAGTATTCTAAAACGTTCTCGGCAAGATGGCTACGACCTGAAATCATAGGGTTTCACTGTCTACGTTTTTGTCTACAATTTTGCGACATTGTGTCGAAAATTAAGGTTTTGAGCTTGGCAAGTAGGTAGTTATGAGAGTTTTGGTGATTGGAAACGGCGGCAGGGAGCATGCGCTTGCCTGGAAAATTGGCCAGAGCCCCCGAGTGAAGCAGGTCTTTGTGGCTCCTGGCAACGCCGGTACTGCCCTGGAAGCCGTCAATGTCGACATTTCGGCGACAGACGTTACAGAACTGGTTAGTTTTGCAAAGCGAGAAAAAATTGACCTCACGGTGGTTGGCCCAGAAGCATCGCTAGCGGCTGGCATTGTAGACTCTCTTGAGTCCGAGAAACTGCGTGTGTTTGGACCTACACGAGCGGCGTCCTTGTTTTTATGCTTATATGGGTTTTGCAATATTTTTTTGAGACTACGCTAGGTACCCACTGGCGACTACCATGTTTTTGTTTAACACGACGATGCCATGCGTTTTATCAAGGGGCGATACCCCGGCGAAAACGACAGGTGTCCTGTAGTCGTAAAAGCCGACGGTCTAGCTGCTGGCAAAGGAGTCATTGTTTGCAAGCGCCGCAATGATGCTCTGCAAGCCATCGATCGAATCGCTCGCCAAAAAGAATTTGGATCGGCCGGATGTCAGATGATCATCGAAGATCGATTGGAAGGACAAGAGGCTAGCATCCTAGCAATTACCGATGGTCGCACCATACTTCCTTTGCCACCTGCTCAAGATCACAAGCCAGCTTTTGATGGTGACCAGGGCCCCAACACCGGTGGCATGGGCGCGTACTGTCCTACGCCTATGGTGGACGATTCACTGCTGGCCTGGATCGAAGAAAACGTGCTGGTTCCCACCGTCCACGCCATGAAGCGCAATCGCAAACCGTTCCGAGGCGTTTTGTATGCGGGGCTGATGCTGACTCCCACTGGCACGAAAGTACTAGAATACAACTGCCGCTTTGGCGATCCTGAATGCCAACCGTTGCTGATGCGACTTCAGAGTGATCTAGTGGACATTTTGGAAGCCGTCGTCGATGGCAATCTAGATCAGATTGAAATGCCCGTCTGGGATCCGCGACCTGCCGTTTGCGTGGTCATGGCCAGTCAGGGCTATCCAGGCGATTACACTACCGGTCAGCCCATTACGGGTTTGGACTCAGTCGCAGACTCACCAGACGTCAAAGTCTTTCATGCGGGTACCAAGTTAGTCGATGGACAGGTAGTCACAGCAGGCGGGCGAGTCCTAGGAGTCACCGCATTAGGCGACAATATCCCGCAAGCCAAGCTAAACGCATACACGGCAGTTCAAAAGGTGCGCTGGACCGGTTCCTGGTGCCGCAAAGATATCAGCGACAAGGCAACCGAATTTTTGCAGGCCGCCGAGTAGCGTTAACACGGCTTCGCTTGAATTACAGTTGACGACGCTTAGAAAAAGGCTGCACCCGGTCAGATCGTTGCTTGCCTAACGCTGTTCGTCTATCCTATCTGTCGAGCGATTATCATGCTGCGATTTTTGTTGGCTATCATTGCATTACTGACCTACTCAATCTTCGTGCTAGCAACCTTTCGTTCTGTCCAAGCTGACGAGACTCGGTGGAATCTATTACCGGACCAATTACCCAGTGGCGTTTCGCCGAGTAACATGGTGCGCGATGGCCTTCTAAGGTCGGCTGAGAACTGTTTCCAGAAGAACCTGCAGCGATTCGAGCAGTTACAATCCGCCGAGCAAATCTACGATTATCAACAGTTCTTGAAACAGGAATTCTTAAAACGTATCGGGGGTCTGCCTGGGTCGTCTCCGCTGAATGCTGTGACGACAGGGCAAATATCCCGACATGGGTACAAGATAGAGAAAGTACTTTTTGAAAGTCAGCCTCGGTTCTATATTACCTCCGCACTATTTCTTCCCGATGCCAAGAGATTTGCTCCGCCTTGGCCTGGCGTGGTGATTCTTTGTGGACATGCCACCGAAGGCAAATTACAGGACGGCTATCAGCGCGGTGCAGCCCTTGCAGCACTTAATGGTCTTGCGGCCTTGATCGTTGATCCGATCGGTCAGGGTGAGCGGCTACAAATCTTGGAGACCGAAGGCCAGAAAATCTCCCCCACCACCGAGCACACCTTGCTGGGCACCGGAGCGATTACTGTGGGGTGGAACACCGCGCGATGGATGATCCACGATGGCATGCGTGCCATCGACTACCTTCAAAGCCGATCTGACATTCGCGGGGATCACATCGGAGTCATGGGCAATAGCGGCGGAGGCACTCAGACCAGCTATCTGATGGCACTGGATAACCGCGTCGTGGCAGCAGCACCAAGCTGCTATATCACTTCGTTCCAAAAGCTGCTCAATACGATTGGCCCTCAGGATGCTGAGCAGAATATATTTGGACAAATCGAGTTGGGGATGGATCATGCTGACTATTTGGTGATGCGGGCACCACATGCAACTCTAATTGCCTGCGCCACCCAAGATTTTTTCGACATTGACGGCACATGGCAATCCTATCGTCTAGCGAAACGACTCTTTCATCGAATTGGTCATGGTAGGAGTATCGAATTGGTAGAAGTCGAAGCGGAACATGGCTGGCATCCCTTGCAACGCCGAGCCAGTGTACAGTTCATGCGGCAACACCTGAGCCAAGAATTGGGCGATATCGATGACCCTGCCATTGAGCCACTAACGGCCGACGAGATGCAGGTTGCTCCTGATGGGCAGGTCTTGCGCATCGCCGGAGCGGTTTCGGCTTTTGATCATGTTCGTACCGAAGGTGATCGATGTTCGGTTTTACGAAGTCAGAAAGGCCAACCTGCCGAGCAACTCGCTTCTCAGGTCCGGCGACTAGCCGGTATCCGAGAATTAAATCGCTTGCCTGAAGCTGTGGTTGGGGGGCTGAATGGGGGTTCAAACGTTTCTGAATGAATCTCGCCCTTCCTTCTGCCTTCCATAGAAAACGTTAGGATTAGCAGTCTAATTTTGAAAAGAGAAGACGGAACTTGGATTCCCGGCGTACTCGCCGAACCGTCAATTCGGCCCGATACAAAGGTGACGTCACGCAGTAGTGAGACGACGAACGTAACCTGTCTTTTGCTTGAAGAAGGATTGTCAGCCTGCCTTAACCCGGAAGGCGAAATTCTACGGCGCGCCCTGGTCGGTCAGATAGTTTTGGCTGTTGAAATTCGTGGCATCGGCCAGACTGCTCCCAGTGGCAAACACTGGTATAACGAACGATTTGGAATCAATGGCGGCAACGCCATGATCGCCTATCTTCTTGGCAAATCGCTGGTGGGACTGCGCAGCGAGGACTGCCTGGTTGTCGCCAGATGGTTAGCTCAACAAACCGGCTCACAAACGATTAACATGGTAGCCAGTGGGGAAGCGGCGATTCCAGCGTTACACGTAGCCGCGCTGGAACCGGGGCTGATCAACAAACTGGAGCTTAGGCGGTGTTTGGAATCATGGAGTGAATTGACGCACACTCCGCTTTCCGTCAATCAAGTCGCCGGTCTAGTTCACGCGGCGTTACCGGTATACGACCTACCTGACTTGGCGGCACTTCTAGGAGACCGCTTAACGATGAAGGAGCCCCTTGACGGACGCGGTCGCCCCAAGTTGTCGGAATCCGGAACAGTTCTTGGCGACTAGCGGTGACAAAAATCTCTTATCGTGCGATTTTCTAACCAACTTGGACAGTTAGTCATGCGTATACTTCCGCGAAGAATCGGTAGTGGGACTCGCCAGAGTTCCTGTACACAAGACTGGGGTAGCTAAATGATCGAGTGTCAAGGTTGGTGGCAACAACGCGGTTTGGGTCGACAGGAGATGTCGGACTTGGTACTCGATTTTCGCGGCCCTATCCTTAGCGCCCAGGGTCGCGACGTTGTGGCTGCATTTACACTGACCGGCAAAATTCGCCCCGATGGTAGTGTCGAAATTTTGAAGCAGTATCAGCGTCGGCACAGCGTGCTGTACGTGGGGACATACGACGGCGAAGGCTCCTTATGTGGCCGCTGGGACATCGGCGGCTACCAAGGAGAATGGGCGATCCGCCTCCTAAAATCTTCCACCAGCAGTTTCGACGAAATCCAAGATATCGGTTCTTGATTGCGCTCAAAACGATCAAATTAACTGCTTTGTCTTCGGCGGCCTCGATAAACGACCAATGCAAGAGCCGCGCTCATTAAGGCAACGCTAGAAGGTTCTGGCACGTTTGACGTGACGTTAAGCTGGAATGGATCTCCGGCAACCCAAGCGTGACCCGTCAACGATAGAACTCCGTCGCCGGCTGGAACTGCTGCCAACGAGCCTGTGCTATTGAGCGTCAAGAAAATCGGACCTGCCCCGAGAAACGTTTGGGCGTAGCTTAAGGAACCAAGCGAAATGGTTGGCCCAAAAAGAGTGGTTCCCAACACGACGGGCGTCCAATCATACTGAATCACTGCGTCGAACTGAGCATACGATGTAAGTCCCAATGTATTGCCGGTCAACAGCAACGGTATGTTTGGAGTTGTAGCTGCCAAAAGTCCAGGATTGCTCGTGAATAGATAATTCGAACCAAAGTTCAGTTGGTTGTACGCATAGCCTGGAGCAGTAGGATCCTGAGCAATCAGCCAATTTGGAAAGACGATTTGAACATCCGACGTAATAATCGGCGTAGCTGAAACAAAATCATCTATGGTTGACTGTGCTGCCGTGCTATTGACGGAGGGTGTTAAATTGTCGATGAAAGTCGACGTATATCCTCCACCCGCAAACGGGTTTCCCACATAGGTGGAAACCGATGGCGAAGAAATCGACGGAGCTGTTGGTGGCGATGGAAGATTGGGAATGATCGTGCCGGACGGGTATGGTCCGAAACCTGGAGGCCCGCCCCACAGTATTCCAGTGGGATCGGAATCCCGCCAGACATCGCTCTGAGAAGCAAACATCGCCTCTACGCCAGAACCGATTCGAGTGATCACTTGGCCGGACACGGAATTCGACAAAACACCAAGAACTACCATCAAAGCCATAAAAACTAAAATGCCGAATTGCTGACGCATGCTTTTCTCCTTTGGTGATGACAAAAGAACAGAATTAGACTGTTGCAAGCCAGCAGTCGCAAAATGAGGCTAACAGTTTTCAATCGCGAGTCAAGAGACGGTCTTGTAGATCGCAGATACTTGTCCAAGATAACTGATGCAGGAATCCAGTCGTTAACAGAGCCGAAAACACCATGCATCTGCACGGATTATGGATATTAGGGAGCAGATAGGGGACACACAGCTTGGATTAACCCTCTCGCAAGTGCTATGCCGAGTAATCCGCTAAGCTCGCTAAACTGCCTCGATTATCGCGTCTACTATTGCCATGCCCCCAGGCAAAGTTGAGTATCCCCGTCTCCGTCCACATTGAGCTTCTCACAGAGTCACAGAGGCACGGAGCTTTAGCTTTCTACTCTGCGCCTTCGTGCCTCTGTGAGAAACATCCGTACCTTTAAAGAGTCCCAAGAGCAAAGAGAGTGGCGTGCGACTGGCTTACTAATCCCCAATGAGTTGCTTGACATAACAACGAATGACAACGACGATAGTTCGTTGGCATCGGCATCGAGAGCTTCCAGAGCCGCTTACATTTCGGCGAGTTCCTTGATGAAATGTTCCTCCGTCTTGCTATCTTCTTCGATGACAACACCAAGTCAGCATCGCTGGATTGTTTGCTTCACTTAATGGCAATAACATGTGCGGTGAGATGAGCTAGAGTACTGGCAAGCTAGGTCCGGGAGTAGCGGCGGCGCGGATGTTGATTTGTCGGCACAGGGCGCGGACGATTTTGTCAAAGGCTGAAGCACAGATGGGGTCTTCCAGTGCACCATCGATCAAACCTACGTCGGACTTTTCACGCATTTGCATATTGAGCGGAACTTCACCCAAAAATGGCACTTCCAGCTCTTCGGCCTTTTGACGCGCCCCACCATGTCCAAAAATGTCGTACCGCTTGCCGTTGTCGGGGCAGATAAACCCGCTCATGTTTTCTACCATGCCTAACACGGGAATTTTGGTTTTTCGGAACATGGCAATGGCTTTAACCGCATCCAGCAGAGCGACCTGCTGTGGCGTACAAACTACGACGGCACCTGTAAGAGGAATCAGTTGCGACAAGGTCAAGGCGATATCGCCGGTTCCCGGTGGCATATCGATGATCAAGTAATCCAGTGGCCCCCAGTAAGTGTCGCGCAGGAACTGCGTGATTGAACCATGCAACATGGGGCCTCGCCAAATCACCGCTTGATCCGGGTCCACGAGAAAGCCCATGGACATGACCGGCATTTCGCCGCAATAAATAGGCTGAATTTTGTTGTTGATGACCTGCGGACGCCCCGCAAGTCCAAGTAAATGAGGAATACTGGGACCGTACACATCAGCATCCATCAATCCGACTTTACAGCCCGCTTTGGATAAGGTGAGTGCGATCGACGCGGCAACCGTACTCTTGCCTACTCCGCCTTTGCCCGAGCCAACAGCGATGACGCTTTTGGCCTGCAATCCGATTTGTCCCAGTGCTACTGGCGGACGTTCGTGACTGCCAAGTTTGACATCAAGCTGCGCTGCTGAGGGCAGCTTGGCTTGCAATCGCTCGGTCGCCTGCTGGAGACATTCATCGCTGATTGGCAAGCTGTGAGTGGTCAGCCGCAATTGGCACTGGACACGATTACCGGATACCTGGATGTCGCCGATTTGATCGGTCTTTCCTATAGGCCGTCCCGTCTCAGGATCGCGCAATTCTGACAATATCTGACGGACGGATTCTGAGGTTATGGGTAGTTCGTTCACTGGTGGTATCGATCAAACTTCATGAAGGTTTTGACGAAAAACTATTTCTGGCTCATCTCATGAACCATGTCGACCAAGGCGACGGCTTGGTTCACGTCGGTTTGAGGCAAGATGCCATGGCCCAGATTAAAAATATGGCCAGCTCGACCGCCCGCGCGGCGAAGCACGTCGCTGACCATCTCTTTTAACACGCCGGGTTCAGCCATCAACCCCAACGGGTCCATGTTACCTTGCACCGCCCGATCGTGGCCAACGGTTGTCCAAGCATCGTCTAAAGGAACTCGCCAATCAATGCCGACCACCGTGCGTTGATCCCCGCGCAGTAGGGGTAGCAAAGCTGGATTGCCGGTGGCAAAGTTGATGACTGGAACATCCGCCACGATCGAATCGATAATCTGCTTGACGTAGGGATAGACATAGTGTTGATAGTCTTGAACGGAAAGGCATCCAGCCCACGAATCAAAAAGCTGCACACACTGTGCGCCGGCTGCAATCTGGCCATTCAGGTAACGAACTACACTCTTAGAGACTTTGGTCATCAGCGTGTGCCAAGCTCCAAAGTCTCGATACATCAATGATTTGGTGTGCAAGTAATTACGGCTGCCACCACCTTCGATCATATAGCTGACCAACGTAAACGGAGCACCTGCAAAGCCGATGACCGGTATTTCAGGCGCGATGGCTCGGCGCGTCAGACGCACCGTCTCCATCACGAAGTCCAACTCTTCCATCGTCTCCAATTCTCGCACACGGTCAATGTCTTCAGTAGTGCGTAGCGGATTATGAATCACAGGCCCATCGCCTGCCGCGAACTCCAGGTCCATCCCCATTGGCTGAATGATCGGCAGCAGATCCGAGAAGATTATGGCAGCATCAACTTTCAGACGATTGACGGCCGTGACCATGACTTCAGCACACAATGCAGGGTCTCGACACAGCTCCAAGAAGCTTTTCTTGGCACGCACCTCACGATATTCGGCCATGTAACGCCCAGCTTGCCGCATCAGCCACACGGGGGTTACACTGGAAGCTTCACGGCGACAAGCCCGCATCATCGGGCCATCGTACCAGGCGGCTTGCGAGTCATTGGGTGGCCGCCCGGTGCGCTCGATAACTTGAGCCCTGGCGATTCGAGCATTCAGCAAACTGTGCGCACGAGCGGCGCTTTCCTGAACTAAGTGCCCCATCTTGGGATGCGAAGGTTCCAGGTCGACCGGCAATTCACAGTGCCTAAGCATCTCTGTGGTCGTTGGACCGATCGAAGCCACGATCATCTTGCGCAGAGCGACTCGCAGGGCATCTTCCAGCCCCAATTGCGCGCTCGTCTGCAGCAAATTGACGATCTGATGAGCACTGGTCAGTAGAAGCACATCGCGCTGGCCAGCGACAATTGCTCGAATATTCTCTTGCAATGGGGCCAGATCGGCTGGCAGCTCATAGCGATAAACCTTTAGCGGAACCACTTGGGCACCACGCGCTTCCAGTCCGGCATACAAGCTGCTATTGGTCGTTCCATACTCTTGAACACCCACCACTTGATTGACCACAGACACATGCTGATCGATTTCGCGCAGCAGGTCGCGCCACGTGTTGGGCTCGGGAACCAACAAGGTCGGCCTTAGCCCAACATCTCGCATGGCAGCGGCAGGTTTGGGGCCTCGAGCAACCGTAGTGATATCGCTTAGAGCATTGATCAGCCGCTGCCTATCGACAGAACGCTCGACGGCACTGAGAAACTGCTTGAAGCCGACACCGGTTAGAAAGACGACGATATTGATCTCGCCAGTTATCACTCGATAAGCAAAATCAACCGCCTCACGATGGCTTTCCAGCGGGACTTCTCGCATGGACGGGCTAACGAAAGGAACTCCGCCAAACTTGGTGATCAAGCGCTGCATGTCTTCCTGACGGCGACTTTCCAGTGCGGCCACAGCCAGTCCAGCAAAATCGCGATTTTGTTGGTTCATTAACTAACGAATCTTTCCAACTGGCTTATTTCAGGAACTCTGGTTACGCCAGCAATCTATCGAATCAAGAAGACAAAAAAGACAAATGAAGCTTCGGCTGACGCAACACTAAAATCAGCCTGCATCTGGGACAACCTGGCGTGGTGCTGCCCAGTCCTTGATCTGCTGTGTTCGCTGATCGGCCAATTCTCGATCTACTGCGATTCCCACTGAGGTACGTCCCAGGAAGGACTCTTTGGTCATACCTGGAAAAATGGTACCTGGGTTCTCGTTCATCAGAATCATTGCAGCCGCTGCTGCAAGATCATTGACCCGCACCAGTTTTTGCGAAAGCGAAGGTTGCACTTCCACAGGCAGTCCCGGAGGCGCGACCCGGGAGACATTGTAATCCACCGATCGGTCGTCCAATTCATGCACAATGGTTTCATCACTAGTTAACGACAACAATTTTGCGATATCCGATGCTTCACCGAATTTGGCCAAACAAAAAATAGCATACTCCCGAGTAATACGATCGAATGAGTCCGACAGATGCTTGCGGGCAATGGGTAGCACGACCGCCAGTTCCAAATCATAAGCGACCCACATTGCCTTTTGTGCAATGCCGTCGTGAGTCTTGGGAATCCAGCAGGCCAGCAACTGGCGTAGACAAACTTTATAGCCTGGTCTTCGCAGGTACTCAAACATATTCTTATGGATCGAAGATAGGATGAAGTCACTGATTTCCACGGGAACCGTACCATCGATCAACGCAGTGGTCAGCAATAAAGCCACTCCATCACCCACTCCAACTGCTGCACCACGATGCATTTTGCGCAGAAGCTGCTCCGCTTGCAGCGATGCATTCAAAGTCAGTTGTTGTAGTTCCACCATTTCACCGCCGGACAATTGTTGGTGGTGTACCGTTTGAATCTGCTGTGCCAACGGATACTGACTCTTGAGCATCTCCAAGAAAAGCAACTTACTGACACGCGAACCACCGGATACGCTACGGAATAACTGCCAGCCGGGCAAACCATGGTCGTTGGTTTCGTCTTGATCCGTCAGGAATGAGCGTGATTGAACGATGAAGAGCTGTCGCTCGATTTCCTGAGTCAGCTCGGCCGATCGCTGCTGCAGTTCTTTGGATGAATCTGCCGGAAGCTGCTTAAGTTGAGCAAGAGCACCTGGGCCAATCAACAACAACTCTGCCGCTGAGCGTTCACGCGTTTCAAAGTCGGCACTATCTAGCTGCTTGATCAGTTTGGTGATTGCCCCGGCTAAATGAAGCTCCTCTGCCTGAATCGGCTGAAATGACAATAGAACTACCAGGGTCACTATAGGACGCAGAATGTTGGCTACGATTGGCATTCTCAAGAATTCCCAGGCAATAAGAAATTTTTTGGAACCTCGCGTCGATTCTCAGCTTGCAAGTTCCCAACTGTAGGTATTGTAACAAGCCTTAAACCAACAATCAGCCCAAAACTTCCAGTAAATGGCTTGAAACCGTGTATCTACGTCCGTTTTTGCCCGCTGCCCTAGCTAGGGCCTGCGTATAGCGTATATCGCTTCATAGGTACGAACATACAGTGTTCCGTTAGAAATTACTGGAGATGCGGTGATGGGCTGCTCGCCCATGGGGTTGCTAGCAACTATCTGAAACTTTCGCCCAGCCTTCACTACGGTACAAACCCCGTCTTTTCCACAAAAATAGATATGGCCATCGGCGTAGACGGGACTGGTCCTGTGCTGAACGGTGTGCGTTCGCTCGAAATAGACTTCCTGGCCAGTTTTCAGTTCCACACACTGTAGCTTTCCATCCTTATGTAGTAGGTAGACCAGATCGTCGACAATCAATGGAATGGAAACGTCAGGTGTTTGCTCGACGGTCCAAGCGATCAATTCGGGCTTTTCTGTTAGGTCGCCTTTGGGATCTGCGGACAGATCTAAAGAGATTGTCGGACCAGCTTTGGCGGTCGGAATGATCAACCGCCCAGCCACAAAGGCTGGAGAAGACACAAAACGAAAGGTCACATCCGTAGCTCGAGAGTTGATCGTCGACGGACCATTCAACCCACACAGACGCCAGATTTCCTTTCCTGAATCAAGCGCATGTGCTGTGGTACAATCGGCACCATGCACTAACAGATATCGCTTCTTTCCATCATTGTACAAAAACGGAGACGCATACGAATGCTTGCACTCAAAAACTGCGTCGGTTATCCGATCGTACTCCCAGATAACTTTGCCGGTTAACTTGTTCAGCTTGATGACTTTGCCGGTTCGCTGGTCACTGGCATGATCCATTGGCCCATGAATCAACTGAAGATACAAAGCATCGCCGTCCAACACCGGAGTGCTGGTCATGCCAAACTGGATATCTAACTTGCCAAACTGCTGATTGCAATCCAGCAACCAAACTTGCTTGCCGTCGAAATCATAACAGGCCA
>DAIRSD010000118.1:0-10263 GCA_036804625.1 Aureliella sp.
CGAAAGGGCGGCAAGATCGTCAACAGCGACGGAAAGAAGGACTTGCTAGCCTGGTGACAGCCCGCAACGTGTGTAAATTACACCTGCCCGGTGGGTGAAAAGACTTACGGCATCGCTATGTTTAGTCACCCGAGTTCGTTCGGGCATCCCGTGCGTTGGCACGTACGCACCTACGGGCTTTTTGCGGCCAACCCTTTTGGTGAAAAACAATTTACGGGTGGTTACGAAGAAGGTCCGGGCGTGCAGTTGAAACAGGGCGAAGAGCTGTCACTACATTTCCGAGTGGTGCTGCACAAAGAGATTACCGACGGCGAAACTAATTCTAAACTGTATGACGAATATGCAAAGCAGCCAGTCATCCAGCCCTGAAGTCGGCTTCAGGACTGGTAGACTGTCGCCAAAAGCTAGTTGCTCTTGCCGATGCAAAACACCTGCTTGCCGATGCGCACTATCAAACGGTTACCAGCTACGGCATAACCATAGACGGTTGGACCGGTAAACATCCCAGCGGCTGCCTGACGTTCCGAGGAATCTTCTTTGGGGGTTGGTGCTTTGTCCTCGATCAATGCGTTCTCTGACCAGATGGAATTCTCTGCTATTACTTTGAACTCTGGCCCAGCAGCAATGACGGTGCAAAGCCCCTCTTTGCCAAACCAATACAAGCGGTCATCGACAGCTAGTGGCGTCGCCCAGCAAGATTGTTTGGTTCGTTGAGTGTAGACGGGCTGTCCCGTAGCCGCATTGAAGCATGAAATCACTCCCACACGATTCATCCAATAAGCATAACCCTGATGAACGATTGGCGATGCCCACGTTGGACTGACATCCTGAGCGACCCATTTTCGTTGGACGTTAAATTGGTCCCCGTCGCGGGTTACATGGAGCAGACCGTTGGACACCTTGGCTTGTTCTGCGTGCTCACCCTGGCGACCAGGTGAGGCTCCGATTAGAAAGCAGCCATTGCCTAGATCGATGGGTGTTGCACCCGTGTTACCGCCCACATCCGAAAAACTCCAAAGCAGCTTACCATCTTGTGGATCGTATCCATCGACTGATCCCAAGGAGCTGACCACGATCTGCGGTACTCCATCAATCGTAATGACGGCTGGCGAACTCCAGCTTTGCCTGGGGCTCCTATCGGCCTTCCATTTAGTTTCGCCGGACAACTTGTCCAGGGCCACCAAACAGCTCGGCCCATCGTGCTCCAGCAGCAAAAAGACTGACTGTGCCGTTTGGCAGGGCGATGCGCCAAGGCCAAACTTGGCCTGAATCGGACCATAATCCTTGGCCAAATCCCGCTGCCAAAGCAAGTCGCCCGAGTGGCTCCACGCCACGCAGTCACCACTTTCGAACAGGGTCACTAATCGCTCAGAATCCACTACTGGGGTTGGTGCAGCGCGGCTGACATATAGGCTATTGGTAACCGGCACTGAGTTCTTAACTTCGCGTTGCCACTGAACTTGCCCACTATCTGCCGACAGACAAACCACGTGATAGGTATCTTTTAGCGTACCATCTACCGACGTTAGGTAGACGCTCTGTCCCCAAACGACCGGACTGGATTGACCGTGCCCAGTCACTTCGGCTTTCCAACGGGTGTCGGTGGCTGGATCCCAGCTTGTAGGTAGTTCAGCTCCGTCAACACCTTTCGCGCCAGCCCCCAGAAACGCTGGCCAGCTCAGTTCGGCTCGTGTTGTTGTTGCTATGAATAGAGCTAGGCAACTAGCGCCTATCCATTTACTAAATCGACTCATGCTAATTCTCCTCACTTATTGTGCTCACAATTTACTGTTCCTTTAATTGGGAACGGCCAGCACCATGGTAGCCCCATAGTGCGTCAAATCGTAATTCTCACCCGATTCGTTCTCTGCCCGATAATGAGCGACCAACAGGTACAGATTTCCGGTCGCCGGCGTGAAGTCGATTTGCCCCTGACTGTCAGTTGTGATTTGATATTCAGGATCAACCCCTGCGGCCAATTGGACTCCTCATGGTATGATCGCTATCGTTAAGTTGGCCAGAGGTTTGCTTTGGTGTAGCAACTGCAATTGAACTCTCTGGCCTGCTTGAACTGCTGACCAGGGCGGCTTCAAGTGCCACTCTAACAACTTGGATTCTACTTGGGAAGCAGGTGGCGAACTTGCTTCTTTGCTAACAGCTCCCTGAGCCGTCTGTTTAGGTTCACATAAGAGGAGAGTCTTGGCAGTCTTTAGCGCTCGCATGCGTCCTTTCAGCATTTCTAACTCGTGATAAATCTCGTGAAGGCCAGGTTCGATCGGTTCGTACCGAGCTGACCAGTAGCCTTCCTTTTCCAGTAGCCCCAAATCGATAATCCGAGGTTTTAGATCTACGATGGAACCACTGGGTGTGCGAACCGTAAGAGTACATGGGGCGAGTGTCACCTTGCTGTTGAGCTTGAAGTCACGGTGTTCGTTGCCGTGATTGCCCAATCGTAAATCGACATAGACATACTGACCCGATAGAACGCGCGAGCTGCCCGTTTCTACCCATGTATCGTGACCGTGGGCCACTTGTGACAAGCTTGCTGTGAAGCAAGATATTGAAATAACGATTTGCTTTATATCCATTTTGTTTGCTTTCGATCGAGAAACGTGAGAGTCAAATGTTAAAGACCACTTGTCACTTCGCCGCCTCCACGTGTTGCCAAGGCGCGCCAAGCGGCTAAGTCTACAGAATTCGAATAGAACTGGACCGCGCCATCCAGGCGTAGACCTTGGACTCCACCGCTGTGATTGGAGCGAGCGGCTTTGAAACCACGGGCTACCCAGAAGTAGCAGTCGAAACGACTAGTGTTGGGAGTAAAGAAGTGGTTGTAGGCTGTATTTTCATAAGCCTGACCAGCCCATACACGACCGCGACTTGCAACGTAGCGATTGACGCCGGGTGGTATGGCCTGATCGCAGTTGGCCGCTGTGACGCTTGCCGCCGGCGCAATCAGTGCCATGTAAAGCTTTGCCTGTGCGGTTCCACTAGCAGGGAGGTCTGCATTGCCCGGCCCCAACAGACTCTCCGAAACGGCCATTGTGTTGGAAGTACCGTCGGTAACATCACTGATTTTGCGCCACTGCAGGCTACTAAAGATACCGTCGCTGCGGGTATCCATTTCGCCGTCATCGGCTGAATCAGTGGGATTGTTAATTCCCGATCCAAAGCAGGCCACGTAATTGGTCGGTGCGGAATCGATTAAGCCCGACGGCCCTGAAACGGATTCTCCTCGATCGCTAGGGCAAAGGTAAGTGGGAATGATAGTGCTGATCACGGGTACATGCTCAGGACGCGGCGGCTGGCCTCCACCTGGTGCATAAAGCGTTCGCGATAGATTCAAATTTCCGTAAACGTTTCCCTGCTCCAGATAGGGTAGGATTCCGGCCAGGTAGCTCCAACGAAAGGTAGTGCCTTGAACCGGGTCATTGATCCCGTTCCATCCAATCGGCAAGCGGCCATGACTGGATTCGTAGTTCAGAATGGCAAGCCCAACCTGTTTCAAGTTGTTCCCACAGCTCATTCGCCTGGCCGCTTCTCTGGCGGCCTGAACGGCGGGCAACAAGAGGCCAACTAATATTCCGATGATCGCGATGACCACCAGCAGTTCGACTAGAGTGAATCCACGAGGTGGATTAGATTTTTTGTGTTTCATCATAAATTCATTTCATCAATGGGTTAGTTCGGTTGAAATATCAGAAGATCTAGCGCGCGCAGCTAGTGAAGCTCGCCCGTTCGATCGAAACTACAAGCAGTCATTAATCACAAGCCAAACGGACAGCCAAACGATGTCGCCGCACGAACAGGCTGTTCCCGCTGCGACGACAGAATCGCTGAGTCTTGTGCCAACCAAAAAGAAATCAACCAAGACTGCGTGGTGGAGGCTGCGGAGGTTGGTCCGCCATGCGGCAGGTCAAAGCAAAGCTATGGATCTTGCCATAACCGCCTGCCGGAATTGAGAAATGAAAAGCATTTGCCATTACGGGTAAGGCCCATGGTAGTTGAGTCAAATCGGCCGAGTGTCCACCGCAGCGCAATGCTTCGATCACCACCAAGTATCGCTGTTTTAGCGAGCAGCTCAATTTAGATTTATTCGATTGACAATTCTTTTTCTCTTGTGAGCAACAGCATCGCTGGCACTGTTTGGACTCGGTCTTGGGTTTGCATCGAGAGCAAGTTGCGGAAGTAGTTTCAGTTCCTTTAGGCAAGACGGCATAAGACGGAGGAGTCACCCCATGTTTCTTGGCCCATTCCAGGCGCTGTTCAGGACTCAAACAGCAACAGCTTGTCCAGCATTGATAGGCGCTCTTGCATCCGCAACTACGATATTGGAAGGGGTACGCTACCTCCTGCGGATAATCCCCAATCTGAGACATCATTGGCAACGGCACTGGACCAACGCAAAGCAATACGCCCAACGTCAGAAAGCTGCGAAATAGCTTCCCGTGCAGGCGGTTCGATGTTGCGATACGTACCAGTGGCATAAAACCGTGTCCAAACCAACAGACAAATCAAGTCGAATGTCAACGGATCGAGTCGATCCTTGACACGAGCTTCCATCCATGGGCCGACGATTGACCATGCCATTGTATCTCAGCATTCTAACTAGAAAGCCCCACCAAGACACCTGCGACAATTTGCCAATTGCCGATGCGTCTTGCTTTTGGAGTACGGCCTGATGCGAGAAGTGTCGTGAAAAAGCTAAAAATAGCCTCAGAATTTGAAGTAGCGGGAGTTATTGCTGCTGAGAATGCACCGGGTTGTATCCCAGTTGTTCGCCTAAATCTGATAATTGGCTTCTGGCTTCAGTTCGTCGGGAATACCACTGCGAACTCGTAGATTCGGTTTTTCTAACAAAACGGTTGAGTTTGGCGCGACGCTGCCGGTCACCCAGACAGAGGAACCGATCACGCTACGAGCCCCAACGACAGTCTTCCCACCAAGGATCGTGGCGTTGGCATAGATGACCACATAGTCTTCAATCGTTGGGTGTCGCTTCTGGCCACGGATGATTTGGCCGTCAGAATCAGTCGGGAAGCTCAGTGCTCCCAACGTGACACCCTGGTAGATTTTCACGTAGGACCCGATGTTGCAGGTCTCGCCTATCACCACGCCGGTGCCGTGATCGATAAAGAAATGATCACCAATCGTAGCGCCCGGATTGATGTCGATGCCAGTTAAGGCATGTGCATGTTCAGTCATCATTCTGGGAATGAAGGGAACTCCCAGATTTCGAAGTCGGTGCGCGATACGGTAAACGGTGATCGCTTCAAGTCCTGGGTAGCAGAAGATGATCTCATCGCGACTGCTAACCGCCGGATCACCTTCGAAAGCAGCTTCCACGTCCGTTGCTAGCAGTCGCCGCAGCTCTGGAACGCACTCTAGGAAGCGAATAGCGATCGCCTGACCTTTGGCTTCGTAATCGGTTTCATTGACGCAGTCGCTCTGATGATTCTTAATCCTGTCGTCGTGGCGCAGGGCGCGACCAATTTGCGTCGTCAATTTATCGTGCAATCGGTCAATCAAGTCGCCTACATGATAGGTCACGTTGCCTCGGTGAAGTCCCTCGCGCCGTCGGTAGCCTGGATAGATGATATCTTTCAGGTCTTCCAGCACCGATTCGACCACTTCCAAATTGGGCAATGGACAATGCCCCAAGTGATTGATTCGATCCTCGCTAGTGTAGGTTGCTACGATACTGGCCGTCAGCTCGGGAAGTTTTTCTTTCAGGCGAAAATCAGATGCCATGATTGGACACTCTACGTATTCGATTGTTTCTTGCGGTACGATCGGACCATCACATGAACTGTCTCAAGTTCGACATGTCTGATCCGCAGATTGAGTGTATCCATTGCGGCAGATTAAAACCACTCATATTGCCTAGGCTGCCGGAGCGGTAGAGTCGACAGTTTAACGACGAATTCGTGGACGATCCTAACAAACTTTGACGATTGTAAAGGCGGAGAAATTTAAGCTAACGATTGCTAGCCTTTCGAGGAACGTTCAGTACCGTGTCACTAGAGCCACTAACGATAGCGCTAGGCATTCCGCTGGCCAAAAAGGCTCCGGAGAGCGTCGTAAGCTGGGCAAATGGGGGCTTTCTAGGCATCTTGGGTAAAACAGACGCCAGCCCGCCCGTTGCTAGCCATCCATCTCTAAGCGCCAGGCTAGAACAAATCGCTCAAAGCATCAGAAGCACTCTCAGCAAGCTTGATATCGGAACTCCGTTTTCAATCGAAGTGAGCGACGACGCTTCAGGAAGTACGCGAATCCAAGTTCAGTCCACCGATCAGAGGCAGATCGAAGAGGCGATGCGACAACATCCCGAGTGGTTGACTGAGCTAAGTGAATTGGTCAGTTTGGTACCACATGCTGGACCTCTGGGACTGCGTCAAGTTACAGCCAGGATCACCGAAAGCGACAGTCTGTTGACGTACTAGTCCTAGTCGCCCGTTCGCCCGTATTCTTTGATTATTCGTATGGCGTGATCTAAAAAAATATTCTAGATTGCCGTTCATGCGTTTAGCTTTAATTGTTGCTATGCCATTTCTTGGCGCTTTGTTGCCTATTCTGCTGGCCAGATCCAGTCGTCGCATTTCGACGGTTGGCACCGCACTGACTACGCTGATCGCGCTGGTGATTTTGCTGACTCATGCGCCCGAGGTGCTGGACGGTACGGCGGTCAAATTTGCTTGTCAGTGGGTTCCGCAACTTGGAATGAATCTAGATTTCAGGTTGGACGGACTGGGACTACTAATGGCCGGACTGATTTTGTCGATTGGCCTGTTGATTATCGTCTATGCCAAATACTATCTGGCCAAAGAAGAACCTGTAGGGGTGTTCTACACCTACCTGTTGCTATTTCAGGGTGCGATGGTGGGCATCGCTCTGTCGAACAACGTGCTGTCGCTGCTTGTGTTCTGGGAATTGACCAGCCTAGCTTCATTTTTGTTGATCGGCTTTTGGAAGCACCTACCTGCGGGCCGTCAAGGCGCTAGGATGGCTCTGCTGGTGACCGGTGGAGGCGGCTTGGCATTAACCGCTGGGATGTTGCTTCTGGGACAGGTAGCGGGATCTTATAGCCTGGATCAGATTATTGCCAATTCGCAAGTCATCAAGTCATCCCCTTGGTATCCGCTTATTTTAGGATTGGTAGCGCTGGGCTGTCTTACAAAAAGTGCCCAATTTCCGTTTCATTTCTGGTTGCCGCGAGCGATGGCCGCTCCCACACCTGTCTCGGCCTATCTGCACTCGGCCACGATGGTCAAGGCGGGAGTGTTTCTGCTGGCCCGGCTTTGGCCTGCCCTCTCGGGTACCGACCTTTGGTTCTACTTGTTTACCAGTGCTGGTCTGATCACGATGCTGGTCGGTTCCATTTCGGCGCTATTCAAATCGGATTTGAAGGCCATGATGGCTTATTCCACAATCAGCCACTTAGGTTTGATGACAATGATGTTGGGCTGTGGAACACAGGCTGGCGTGATCGCTTGTCTGTTTCATTTACTCAATCACGCCATTTTCAAAGCCTCGTTGTTCATGAATGTTGGAATTATCGACCACGGCACAGGTACTCGAGAGCTGGGGCGATTGGGCGGACTGTGGAAGTGGATGCCCGTGACTACAGGTGTGGCTCTTCTAGTGCTAGCAGCCAATGCGGGTATACCACCGCTTAACGGATTTATCTCCAAAGAATTGCTATTGGAAGAGGCCTGGCATCTGAAATTTCTGGGTCAGCCCGGAGTGATCGCGGTGCTGATTACGACGGCAAGTCTCTTTGCGGTCGCCTACTCTCTGCGTTTTTTCGTCTCAGTTTATATGGGCGATGCGGGGCGGCTCGAGCAGACGCCGCATGCTCCCAGCGCAGGGTTGGCATTTTCCTCGACTCTGCTGGCATTGGCAGCTCTGGCGATCGGACTGTTCCCCGAGTCGCTAGCTCAGCCTTTGATTCAATCAGCAGTCGACTCGTGTTTGGCTAACACCGGACATGCTCATGTTCATTTCAAGCTGTGGCATGGAATGAACCCAGCGGTCTATTCTTCCATCGTAGCGGTAATGTTAGGCCTGGTCCTATACAATCGGTTTGCCGAATCGCAATGGATTTGGGGGCGGTACTTTGACATCGACGGAAAGAAGATTTTTGACGCGGTGGTCAGTCGCCTGATTGTCAACTGTCAGCGCTTTACAAGCGCCTTGCAGTCAGGCAATCTGCCAAACTACCTTGCGATCATGCTTGCCGGTACGATGGCTGTTGCTGGCTTATGCTTCGTTACGTCGACATGGCACACTGGCGATCGGACGATGCTTCCTGTCAATTTGTTAAGCCTAGCGCTGACGGGAATTTTGTTGGCCGCTTCGTTAGCAACGGTCGCCTTTCATCGTCAACGAATTCTAAGCCTGATGGCTACTAACGTCGTGGGCTTGATCACCTGCCTTGGATTTATCTACCTGTCAGCACCGGATCTGGCCCTAACGCAAATATCGGTGGAAGTAGTCACGCTGATCCTGATATTGTTAGCCATGTTTTTCTTACCGAAGCAATCGCCCGTTGAGTCTTCTCAATTGAGACTATGGCGAGACGGATCGCTGGCACTTGTTGCCGGATTGGGTATGACCGGACTTACCTGGGCGGTGCTAAGGATCGACCTGCAGCGGCACTTGGCAACGTATTTTATCGAACAGTCGAAACCGGCTGGCGGCGGTGCCAACGTGGTCAACGTAATTTTGGTCGACTTCCGAGGATTTGATACTTTCAGTGAAGTTGCCGTTTTGAGTGCCTCAGCGCTTATCATTTACGCGCTTCTGGATGGCATGATGCACGGCGCTTGGTCCCACAAACTTAGGCAGTGGGTACCTGATCACCATCGCAGCCCAGAGAAGCACCCTAAATTGATGATGATACCTACCCGAGTGATGTTGCCGATGGCGCTGTTGGTTGCGGCCTACATTTTTCTACGTGGCCATAACGACCCCGGTGGTGGATTTGTAGCTGGTCTGATGGTAACGATCGCCTTGGTAATGCAGTATATGGTCAGCAGCTACAAGTGGGCAGACGAGCGGATTCATGTGGATGCACACGCCTGGATTGCCATGGGTTTGCTGCTTGTTACAGGCACAAGTGCAGCCGCGATGGTCATGGGCTATCCGTTCTTGACTAACGCGCACGGACATTTGCATTTGCCAGTCTTGGGCGACATTGGAATTTCCAGTGCCATGTCCTTTGACGCGGGAGTGCTGATGGCTGTTGTGGGTGCCATGATGTTGACTTTGGCCAATCTTGCCAGGCTGGGACCCAAAGCCAAGAATTCAGCGACCTCTGGCAACGAAAGTGTAGTCATAGACAATCCGGAATCGGAATCCGAAAAAAAGCGTGCTGTCGTTCCTCAAAGCCCATCCCAGCCAATGGCGATTCCCATTCAAACTACAGCTAGCTTGATTGGACAACCCAATCCTTTTTTGGATAAGGATTCTTAGAGTCATGGAGCTGCTGGTATCAATAGCGGTAGGTGTGATGACTGGCGCAGGAGTCTATCTGCTGCTGCGCAATCGAACATTTCCAGTCATCATGGGGTTGGTCATGCTGACCTATGCCATCAATCTTTTTCTGTTTTCAGTGGGTGGTTTGGCGATTGACCAGGCCCCCGTGATTCGCGCTGATGCCCAAGGTTATACCGATCCTGTTCCACAGGCATTGGTGCTAACAGCGATTGTAATTTCGTTTGGTATGACGGCTGTGATCGTCGTTTTGGCTTTGCGAGCCTTCATCGAAACTGAAACCGACCTTGTCGCGATGCCCGACGAAGCCCAGGAAGGTGGTCCGCAATCATGAATCATTGGATCGTCTTTCCTATTTTGATTCCAGCAATCATGGCCCCGCTGTTGGTGCTGACCTCGCGGTTTGACCAAGTGCTCGCCCGTATTTTCAGTACCAGCGCCACCGTCCTGATGTTGATAGTTGCAGCCGTATTGTATTACATGGCGGCCGATGGAAATGTCCTTCGTTATGAAATGGGCAAGTGGCCCAGTCCTTTTGGAATCGTATTTGTTCTGGATCGGCTATCCGCGACGATGTTGCTGCTTTCGTCCCTAGTGGGTGTGGCTGTTGCACTGGCTGCCATGGATGGATGGGATGAACGTGGGCGGCACTTCCATGCACTGCTGCTCATGCACTTGGGGGGAATCAACGGAGCCTTCCTGACGGGAGGCCTGTTCTATCTTTTTGTCTATTTTGAAGTCATGTTGGTCGGTGCCTACGGGCTGAGG
>DAIRSD010000118.1:10273-11572 GCA_036804625.1 Aureliella sp.
CCCCCCCCCCCCCCCCCCCCCCCCCCCCCCCCCCCCCCCCCCCGCCCCCCCCCCTACGCGATTGCGAGCTGGAATACAGTT
Source organism: Aureliella sp. (assembly GCA_036804625.1). GTDB lineage: Bacteria > Planctomycetota > Planctomycetia > Pirellulales > Pirellulaceae > Aureliella. The sequence goes on from DAIRSD010000118.1 coordinate 10,355, forward strand.
TGTCGTCATGAACCTTTGTGGATCAACAATTTTCTTGATCGCTCTAGGGTTGATCTACGGAGCTACCGGCGGACTGCAGATGGCCGACGTTGGGCAGTTGTTGTCGCAGATGCCAACTGCAAATCGAGCGGTGATGAGCTGCGGAATGGCACTGCTGGTCTTGGTCTTTGCGATGAAGGCTGCTCTGGTTCCATTGCATTTTTGGCTTCCCACTGCATACGGTCATGCTCCACCGTTAGTTGCGGCCGTATTTGCCATTTCTACCAAGGTGGGTATCTACTGCTTGATCCGTGTCCACAGTGAAGTGATTGAGGGGAATCAGCATCTGTTATCGGAATGGGTTACCAAGTGGCTGGTACCGGCTGGATTGTTAACCACCGCGACAGGCATGATTGGCGTCTTGGCTTCACGAACTCTGGGGCAAATGGCCAGCTACGCGACGTTAGCTTCAACAGGCACCATCATGGCCTGTGTCTGCTTCTTTGATTCCCAAACTCTCTCGGGAGGCATGTACTACTTGGTGCATTCCACCCTTGCCGGTGCAACTTTGTTTTTGGTGGTCGACGCTATTGCCAGTCGTCGGGGCCCGCAGTCCGATTGGTTGGTTGTATCGCAGCCGGTTACGCATGCAGCGCTGGTCGGCGGACTGTTCTTTGTAGCTGTCATCGGCGTCACGGGTTTACCGCCACTATCCGGGTTTGTCGGAAAATTGCTAGTACTGGATTCGGTGCGTAATACTGCTTGGGCTGGTTGGATCTGGACTGTCGTTCTATCAACGTCCCTACTTGGGATACTAGGGTTTGCTCGAGCAGGTAGTACACTGTTTTGGAAAAGTGCGACCGTCGAGTCAAAAGATGGCGAATCAGGGAAAGCGACTTCTACGGTAATGACGCTGGTGGCCAGCGGAATGTTGGTGTGCCTGCTTTTGGTTCTTACCTCTACAGCCGGTCACACGTTAGCTCAGTTTCAAGCCACCGCAAGTCAGGTTTGGGAAACGGAGTAGAAGCTGATGACAGTCAATCACCAACACGATACACGAACATGGAAGCAGCGCTGGCTTCCGCACCCATTTCTTTCTCTCGGCTTAGTCTATATTTGGTCCGCTTTGATCGACAGCTTCCAAGTCGGCAGTCTATTGATGGGAGCTATCTTGGGAGTGCTGATTCCCATTGCCACTCGTAGCATCTGGGACAATAAGCCCAAGTTTACCTCATTTTG
>DAIRSD010000119.1:0-4960 GCA_036804625.1 Aureliella sp.
AAACAGTCTGAATTTGGCCTACTGGCCCCCCGTAGGCTACGACTATCGACTAAACTAAATTGACGGCTAGAGTTGTGGGATCGGATGCTGGTCCCAAGCCATCAATCCCCGTATGAAGTCGCTCCTGTGTTGTCAAAATCGCTTAAGGCTCTGCTAGGTCGCATGCCGGTGCCGCTGGCGCTGATCGTAGCCATGGTTCTCAACTGCCTGGTGGCATTGTCTGTGCCGGTTCTATCTACCTTGATTGGGCATGTGGTTCAAATTCAGGTTGGTCTGCCTTACCAAGCGCTGTCGGCACGATTGCCAGCATTGAATCTGGGGTTCAGCGAACTTGCACCGCTAGCCCATATCACCTGTCTGCTGCTGATCTCGCTGGTCATCTTTGTACTGGTCGAGGCGCTGTTGTATGTCGTCTATGTGCTAGTTCAGCAGGTGGCGGTTGACTTTGAAATTGGAATGATTCAGCAATTGCGAGAGCAGTCGCAACGTTTGGCACGGGTGCGGACTCTTTCGGCACAACAGACATCGTTGCAGGATAGCTTGGAGTATCATTTGCCATGGATTCGCAATGTGCTGTCCATGTACTGGCGCTGTGTACCCAGGCATCCTGTGCAGTGTGCTGCTTGTTTGCTATGCGCCAGCCTAATCCATTTTCGCTTTACTCTACTTACGATCGTGGCTTCGGTGCTGGCGCTGCTGCTCTACCAGTGGTTAGACCGGACGCGCCGAGTCCATTTGCCGATTGCTCGAGAGAATGCGACGAGACATCGAAGTAGCTTGATCAACCTTAGTTTGCGAGGGCCTTTGCTGGCGGCCGTGCATCATCCTCGCGATGTTGAACGCAAGTTTGCCGAGCGATTGGAATCGTACCGCCGCGATGCGATCCGAAGTTTGACCAGTTCTGCCTGGAAAGTTCCTGCGTTGGTGTTGTGTTTGGCCACGCTGGCTGGCGTCCTGATCTTTATGATGTCGGTTCAGTTATTGCAAGGAAACCTTCCTCTTCCGTCTGCCATATCGTTTGTCATTTGCCTGATATCTGCTGCCTTCAGCGTTCGTCGCATGCATCAGGTTCGCCGTGATATTCGACACGTTGCGTCGGCGGCTGAGGAACTGAATCGATTCTTAACTCAGGTCGTTCCCCAGTCCGATGATTCGCTTTTGGACAGCATCGATAAGGTGCGTCAAAATACGGTTTTGGAACACGTCACGGTTCAGGACAGTCGCAGCCGAAAACTGCTGGAGGATGTTTCAGTTGCATTCAATTCAGGGCAGTTGATCGGCATCGCAGCCGACCAGTGGTTAGAAGGTCGAGCGCTGGCCGAGCTTTTGATAGGTTTAGGTCGTCCTACCAGCGGACGCATGTTGGTCGATGGCAAGTTAGCCGCTGATTTGAAGATGGATAGCTTAACACGCTGCGCTCATTGGGTCGCCAGCGACGGAAGTATTTTGACAGGTTCCATCGCCGAAAACCTTTCGACTACTAATCTTCGATTCATCGATCCGGCCATCGAGCTAGCGCAATTGAACGATTTGATCGTGCGTTTGTCAGAGGGGATGAACACGCTGGTCACTCACGATGACGATCGCTTCCTGGCAGACGAGGCGTTTCGTATAGGCATTGCCCGAGCCCTGATCCGGCAAGCTTCGATTGTAGTCGTCGAAGAGCCCGAACCGGTGCACGATCCATCGGTCGAGCAAAAAACGCTTCAGGCGGTGAAGAACTTGGTTCGACCCGAGTATCTAACCGTCGTTTTGCCCAAACGGATCGGCACCTTGAGGCAGTGTGACCTAGTTGTTTTTGTGCATGGGCATCGAGTCCAGGATGTTGGTAGTCATGCAGAATTGTTACAGCGAAACGAAGTCTATCGACACTTGACCTACTTGCGTTTTAATCCCTACCAGTCGGGTAGTTGAAGCCGAAGGTGCCAGACCTTTTTGGGGCGGACATTGGTCATGGTCACTTTTCAGTGCGGGATGGAATTGGGTGCCTTTGCTTGCCATGCCGAATCAAAAGCGATTGCCCGGATCAAAAAATCTATCTGAATCCTCTTTTTTTGCGTGGCAACATGTTAGACTGATGGTTGGGCGGTGTGAGCGCCCGTGCAATTCAATTGAATTCAACCCCAGCCTTCAGCCAGCGGAGGAACTTGCAGATGCCTAACATCTTACTGGTCGAGGACAGTCCTACTCAAGCGCTGCAACTGAAACTGCTGATCGAATCTGGCGGTCACCAAGTGGTTAGTTGTGACGATGGCACGCCGGCCTTGGATCTATTAGCGAACGGTCTATGCGAAATCGTGATCACCGATTTAGAGTTGCCCGTCATGAATGGGCTAGATCTGATCAAGCGCATGAAAGCTGATTTCCCAGAGATTCCCGCGGTGTTGATTACCGGTCAAGGTTCCGAGCGACTTGCCGCCGAAGCGTTGAGCGTGGGTGCAACAGCCTACGTTCCCAAGTCGATGGTCAGTGATCTTCTGTTGGGCACCATCGAAGATGTGCTGGGTGTCATGCGTACTGACATGCGTTACAACGAGCTGATCAATTGCACTGTGGAAAACCGATTGGTGTTTGATATCCCCAACAAGCCTGAGCTGTTGATCACGGCCATCGACTTGGTCACTCAGATGGCTGCAGGTATGGAGCTTTTGACAGTCATGGAGCGTTATCGGATCTCCCAGGCCCTGCAACAAGCTGCCGCCAATGCACTGTATCGCGGCAACCTTGAACTTTCGCGGCAGCAGCTTGCCGTGGCAACCATCGGGGACAGCCAAGACGGTCAGATGCCGGATCTGGTTGGCCAGCGCCTATCATCAGCACCCTACGATCGCCGAAAGATTCACTTTGATGCTCGTTTGACTCGTGAATTCATCCGTGTAGTGATCAGAGACGACGGCCCAGGGTTTGATGTCAAGACGTGGGATGCCTCGCATCGTGGGCACCACGAATCGGCTTTTACAGGCGACTCGGGGCGAGGATTTGCGATTATCGATCGGTTTGTTGATAAAGTGACGTTCAATTCACTAGGTAACGAAATTACTTTGGTTAAACACTGCGTGACCGGCTGAATCAGTTTCCCTGAATGCCAGGCGGCTAGTCAGGCGAAGTGAGTCGGTTGGCTATCAATACAATGATTGAGTACGATGGATGCACTGAAGATCACTCAATTGTCTGTCCCGGCGACCGCTGTCGCTTCTATGCTGGATTGTATGTCGGATCTCGCGCTGGTTTGCTCTGCGGATTGCCAGAGCCTGCTGTATCTCAACCACAAAGCCATCGAGTTGACGGGTTGGCCCGTGCAGTCAGGTTCGGATTTGTCCGGCTGGCAGGGGCATCTGCTGCATGAAAACAGCCTTCAGTCGCTCAGGCAATTGCTAAGTGAATCTATTCGGCCAAGCCAGTCTACAGCCTGCTTGAATCTGGAACTACGTAGTGTGGTAGGAACTTACATTCCTGTGAGACTGCACAGTTTGTTGTTAGCAGATCAACAAGTGATATTGTTGGCCGAGTGTATCGCCGACAAACGAGGCATCAATAAAGTGCTGAGACACAATCAAGCGAGATTCCGGTCAATTGCAGACAGTCTTTCGATCAGTATGGTTCTGAAAGACCTGAAGGGGCGCGTCATCTATGCCAATCGACAATGCTTGGAGTATAACCGCTGGAGTATTAAAGAAATTCTCGGAAAAACAGATGGGGATCTGTACCCGACCGAGATGGCCAGAAAGTTTCTGAAGGACGATCGTTACGTTCTGGAAACTGGCCGAGCCCTACATCAACTGGAAGAAAATCAACGAGCAGATGGTTCCACGGTTTGGGTGGAAGTCATCAAATGCCCGGTGCGCGACGCGGACGATGCCATCACCGGGATTCAGGTGCTGTACTGGGATGTTACTGAGCGCCGAATGACCGAGCAAGCTCTGGAACGTGAACGCCATCTGCTGCATACTCTGTTAGACAATAGTCCCGATTCGATCTACTTCAAAGATCAAGCCAGCAGGTTTATTCGCATCAGTCGCGGCATGATGGATAAATTTGGCTTCACCGACTACGATTCAGTGCTTGGTAAGTCCGACGCCGATATCTTTACAAGCGAACATGCTACCAAGGCTCGGCAAGATGAACTACAGATCATGCAGACGGGCAAGCCAGTGATCGGACTGGTGGAACGTGAGACTTGGCCGGATCGTCCAGATAGCTGGTCCTATACTACAAAACTTCCGCTGCGCGATCATCAAGGCAAGGTTGTTGGCACGTTCGGCATCGGTCGCGATATTACGAAACTGGTTTTGGGGGAGCAAGCGTTGCGCGAAGCGAGGGATGCCGCTGATCAGGCCAGCAAAGCCAAGAGCGAATTTCTGGCAAACATGAGCCACGAGATTCGCACTCCAATGAACGGCATCATCGGTATGACTGAGCTTTTGACGCATACCCGGTTGACCGACGCTCAGCGGTCGTTTGTGCAGATGATCGAACAATCCGCTCAGTCTTTGCTGAGAATCATCAATGATATCTTGGATTTTTCCAAGATCGAGGCCGGAAAATTGGACTTGGAAGAGGCTCCTTTCGATCTTCGCCAGTGTGTCAGTCATGCGACTAAGAGTTTAGCGACTCGAGCGGCTCAGCATGGGACTGAGTTGGTGTTGGTTTTGGAACGCGACATTCCAGAGTTGTTGGTGGGCGACGAAATCCGGCTGCGACAGGTGCTGGTGAACTTGGTAGGCAATGCGGTTAAGTTTACCCAAGGTGGCGAGATCACCGTGAGAGTCTCGATCGCCGATGGACCTCCGGTGACGCAAGACTACCGATTGCATTTTTCGGTGGCCGATACTGGAATCGGTATTCCCGCCGAAAAGCAGGCGGCCATCTTCGAAGCCTTTTCGCAGGCGGATCGATCTACGACTCGGCAATTCGGCGGCACCGGGTTAGGGCTGAGCATATCCAGTCGATTGATCGAAAT